>CAYURU010000041.1:0-7620 GCA_964447085.1 uncultured Candidatus Peribacteria bacterium
GGGCGGTGGCGGCGATGGTGTTGGAGATGGTCTCGAAATGGCTGGAGGTCTAGAAATGGCTGAAGGTCGTGGGGTTGAACTTTTTGCGACACTTGGGTTACATCCTTATGATGTGCTTGATTTAACTGATGATGTTTTGAAAGATTGGGAGGAGAAAATTAAAAGGTTTAATGACTCAAAACCCGGCGCGAAAAAAATTGTGGCGATAGGTGAGATTGGTTTGGATTATTTCAAGGCGGAAACTTCTCGAGAAGTGCAACAAGATGCGTTCAAAAGACAGATTGAATTCGCGCAAAAAATGAATTTGCCGATAGTCGTTCATAATCGTGAATCTGATGAAGATACTATGAAAATTTTGGAGGAAAGCGGTCTTGGGCAGAGTGGGGCGATTGTAAAAAGCGGCGCGACGACAAAAACTGGTGCGAAAAAAGTTGTTTTTCATTGTTATGGATCTTCTTTGGAGTTCGCGCGTGAAGTTTGGAATCGCGGTTTTTTCACTTCATTTACAGGTATAATCACTTATCCAAATGCGGCTTCATTGAGAGAAGTTGTGGAAGAATGTCCGCTTGATCGTTGGATGGTGGAGACGGATTGTCCTTATTTGGCTCCGCAAAGTTTTAGAGGTCAGAGAAATGAACCTTCGTATGTTAAGGAGATTTTGGAGAAGGTTGCTGAATTAAAGGGAATTAGTTTTGAAAACGCTGAGAAAATGCAGGAAGAAAATGCGAGGGAATTTTATGGTGTCTAGAAAAATTTTATGACAAAAAACTATGCTTTACGATAAAAAAATAATTCAACTTAAGACCCGAGAGGGCGCGTTTATTGCGAATTTAAATGTTGAAATAGCAGATACCCAAGAAAAAAGAGAGATGGGCTTAAAATTTAGAAATTCTTTTGGCGAAGTGGATGGAATGTTTTTTGTTTTTTCGGTAGAAGATAGTCATGGATTTTGGATGAAAGACACTTCTATTCCTTTGGATTTAATTTTTTTCAATTCAGATAAAAAAGTTGTTGATATATTTAAAAATATGTCAGTTTTTTCTGAAGAAACTCGTTATCCGAAACTCCCATGCCTTTTTGTGTTAGAAGTGGAAGCTGGATTTTGTGAAAAATACGGGGTTGTTGAAGGATGTACTTTTGATTATTAGAAGGTTTTAAAATCTGATTTCTGTTTAATCTTATATTTTTATTAATGTTACATTTATCGATACTTTGTTTATTTCTTCAACGATCTTGTATAGTCGAGATAGTATTTTTGGATCGATTTCTGGTGAAGAAAGAGCTCGTGAAGCAGTTGAAAAAGACCTGCAAATAGATAATCCGAGTCCTGGTGAAGGATATGGATTTGTTTGTGGAAAACCAAAATTATACCTCATTACATCGACGATTTCTGCTATTTTTTCTTCTGTTTCTTCGTCTGTTTTTGGGTGTTCGCTGTATGCTTTTTTGAATTCTCCCAGCCCACTTCTCAAGATTGCATCGGCCATAACCGGGCGTGGAATACTGTGAATTGTTTTTCTTTGCATTCCTTTTCCGTTTTCTATTTCTATTAATGGGAATAATGGAGCAAGTTCTGGTATTGCAGTATTTCTTTCAAAAATAAGTTGGTGGTATCTGTTTTCTATATCTAAGTAATCTTGTAGTGATCTTATATCTCTAAATTTTGCTTGTTCTATTGTTGAAACGATTACTTTTGGTTGAGTAATGTCGACCGTGTCGTTTGCTGAATCTAAAAAGTAGTTTTCGGCCTGAATTCCATTCTGAAAATATTGATCATCTTGAATTCCCCAAACTCTTTTTACTCCTAATGTTTCTACTATTTGAGTAAGGATTGATCTTTGTGTTTTTGGAATATATTGTTCTGCAGATGCTAAAGATTGGATAACTTCCATTACAGCTTCTCGGATAAACATACAACATCCAATAGGATATTTTTGAAAAAGTCTCTTTGTTTCTGGTGTTGCCAATTCTGGCCCCCTTTTTTTGAAGAATTCATCGACGTATGTTCTAATACGGGTTAATTCTTCAGTAACTCTGTCCGTGTTTTTCCCTATTAATTCATCTGCGACTTCTTTTCTTTCATCTGTAACAGGGGCTAGTTTCATCTGCATAGCGATACTATGCAGGCTTTCTCTGAATTGTGGATTTCTGAACTCCATTATTTATTGAATATTTGAAAGAGAATCTTATACAAGATTCTGGTTGGAATGTCAACCAAATGACTTAGTTAACTTGCTTCGCTTTTGAGTTTTGAATTGATGAACCTTACAACTGACTCGTATTCACCAGCTTCAGTGGGTTTCTTTTCTTTTTGATGGATTTCGGCTCCTTTTAAGGCAGAGGTTAATAGGCCTTCTAATGTTGCTCGAGTACATTCTGTTATGGCGATTATTCTAACAACGGTTGGTCCTGATATTGTAGCCCCTGATTCAGCATAATTTTCTAATGTTGCTAATAATTCGTCTTGTTTTACTTCGCCATTTGTTAAAAGTTCTGCAAATGATTTTGGTGTGTCTGACATTGTGTTTGATCTGTTATTTTATTAAAAATTTATGGAGGGGCGGAATTGTACATCTTTTCGTATTCTTTTGCCATCTTTTCTGCGCTGAAGTAGGTTTCAACGTGTTTTTTGCCTGCGGAGGCAAGGCGTGTGCGAAGTGGTTTTGAAGATATAATTTTCTTAATTGCTTCTTTGAGGGCGTGTGGATTTTCCGGTTTTACGAGGAGTCCTGTTGATTCGTCTTTGATGATTTCAGGGATGCCCCCGACTCGAGTTGCTACTATTGGGAGGCCTGCGACCATCGCTTCGAGATTTACGAGACCGAATGCTTCACGGATCGATGGAAGAACGAAGAAATCCGCGCTTTTCATCAAGTGTGGAATGTTTTTCTGATGACCTAAGAGTGTGACATATTCTTCGAGATTTCTTTTCTGTATGAGTGTTTCGAGCACTTGTCTTTGAGCTCCTTCGCCGGCGATCGCAAATCTTATATTTCGTTTGTTTTCGGGTAAATCTTTGATAAGGAGTTCTATCGCGTGGAGGAGAATGTGAATTCCTTTTCTTGGATGAAGTTCGGCGACTGTTAGAGCTACGAGTGTGGTGTCTTTTATCTGATCGTATTCATCTTCGGTGTGCGGAATGTTGAATGTGTCCTCACGGATATCTTTGCGCGTGTTTTTATTTAATGAAAGGAGTTGTGATTTCCACCAAGTTAGGTCGATGCCATTGTGAATTACCTTTAATTTTTTAGCGTGTGTCGGATAAAGTTTTTGGATAAGGAGGCGATTTTCGTTTGAGACTGTAATGATTTTTGAGATGTCGTCGAGTGTGAATTTCTTGAATAAGTCTTTTATGAAATTAATTTTGAATGGGTCGTGTTCTGTAGTGATAATTGGGATTCCTGCAGATTTTCCGGCCAACAATGCAAATCTGCCGCTTGCCGGATTCCAGAGTTGAATATGGAGAATGTCAATTTCTTCTTCTTTGATTATTTTCTTGAGTAATTTGATTTGTTTTGAGTCGTTTTTATTTTTAATTGCTAAGCGAATTACTTTTATATCGAAGTTTTCTAGGTTTTGAGCAAGCTTGTCGAGAGTTGTGTACGGACCTAAGCAAACGATCGGATTGAATTTTTCTTTATTCAAAAATTTAGCTAACAAAAACATCTGTAGCTCGGCGCCACCAGATAGAGGAGTGTCTGTGAATAATAAAATATTTTTTGGTTTTTTGTTCATGCGAAGACTATACTTCAATTTTTCTTGAATTTGAATATGTTTTACGCTAAAGTTTCGTGCGTTGAAAAGAAGTTGGGTCAGTATCGAGTACGATACTTGCCCCTCGTTCGCAACCAGTTTGGAAAGCAAGCTTTCCAACTGTTGCTCTCTCGGGTCAGTAGCTCAGTCGGTAGAGCAGTTGCCTCTTAAGCAATTGGTCGTGGGTTCGAGTCCCGCCTGACCCACCAGAATGGCTAGGAAAAACCAAAAAACTTCGATTATATTATGTCTATATTAAAATTCCCTGATTTTTATACTGTGTTACCTCTGTAGTAATTATTGTGTAAAAATGTTTTTATAGATTGAATTGTGTTTTGACGCAACACAGCTGATGTTCTGTCAAAAATTTAAAATGAATTGTTTTTTATATGTCTTGCTCGATGATTTTCCCTTTATTGACTTGTATTTTTTTATGCCTATTATTTGGGATGTTTAGATTATTCAATTAATTTGTTATGGGAATTGATGACGAAAAATTTGAAAGATTAAAGGAAGAAGTTAGAAAACTTTATTATTCTTTGGGGGCGGTTCATTGTCCTTATTTTGGGGATAAAGTTCTTTTCCAATCAGATGGTTTTCAGCATTTGACACATAAAGGACCTTCAAATAAAACAAATCGTACTAGAGAAGACCAATATATCAGGATGAAATTGTTTAAATTTGCGCCAAAATTATTGAGGGAATCTAAAGTTGTTCAAGATATACAAGAAAAGAATGTTTTTTTACCAGTAACTCATAATAGTCGAAAGGAAAAGATTTTGAAGGTTGTGAAGTATTGGGAGTTTTGGGGAATAATAGATGGTAGAAGGATTAAAGTGGTAGTTAGGAGGGTTGGCAATGGTGAGTTGCATTATTTTAGTGTTATTCCAAAATTGAAGGATAAAAACACTCAACTATTAAAATATGTTGATGGTTTTGAGGAATAAAAAAGCACCTGCTAACAGCTTACAATTTGGCCGTACGGAGCTAGCGCTCCACAAGTGCATATTTAGTTTATAATAATTTGCACAATAAATCAAGTTAGAAGTCAAGTTTAATTGGTGGCTTGAGTTTTGCTTGAAGGTGTTTATTATGTGAATAATTAATTAAAATTATAAATATGCAACAATATAGTGTTAATCAATATTTTGTTAGTCACATTCTGAATGATATAGAGTTAAACGAAATTGCTATCCCCGAAATGCAAAGGCCGTTTGTTTGGAATAGTACAAAGGTACGTGATCTTATGGACTCATTGTATCAAGGATATCCAATTGGATATATTATAGAATGGAAAAATCCTGATGTTAGATTGAAAGATGGTACACTTTCTAGTGGAAAAAGAATTCTTATTGATGGGCAACAACGAATAACTGCTTTAAGAGCTGCTATTCTTGGATATAAAATAGTTGATAAAGATTATAAAGAAAAAAATATTACGATTGCTTTTAATCCTCTTGAAGAAAAATTTAATACTCTTACTCCTGCGATAGAAAAGGATTCTCGTTGGATTAGAGATATTTCAGAGATTATGAGTAGAGATGGTAATCTTTTTAGAGTAGTGGAAGATTATTGTGAAAAAAATGAAGATATTCGTAAAGAAGATATCCAAGAAAGATTCACTAGGTTATTGGACATCAAAAATAAGCAGATTGGTTGTATTAGACTTGATGCGGATTTGGATATTAAAACTGTAACTGAAATATTTGTAAGAATTAATTCTAAAGGTGTTGTTTTAAGTCAATCAGATTTTGCGATGTCTAAAATAGCTTCTTATGATGAAGAGGATCATTTTGGGGTTAATTTGAGAAAATGTATAGATTATTTTTGTCATCTTGCTATTGAGCCACATTTTTATAAACATATTTCTGAAAATGACAAGGAATTTGCTAATACAAATTATTTATCTAAAATTGAGTGGCTTAAAAATGAGACTGATGATCTTTATGATCCAAGCTATAACGATGTGTTGAGAGTTAGTTTTACAAAAGAATTTGAGAGAGGGAGAATGGATGAGCTTGTTGGGTTGTTATCTGGAAGAAATTTTGAAACAAAACAATTTGAGGAAGAAATAATACACAAATCATTTCAACGTTTACAGACTGGAGTTTTAGATTTTGTTAATGAAACAAAATTTAAAAGGTTTGTCATGATCATCAGATCGATTGGATTTGTAAGTAAAGATATTATCAAGTCTCAAAATGCTATTAATTTTGCTTATGTTTTGTATCTGAAGTTAAAAGACTTAGGAATGAATGATTCTTTGATAGAAACTTTTGTACAAAAATGGTTTGTAATGTCTATTTTGACAGGACGTTATTCTGGGTCTCCTGAGTCAATGATTGATTTTGATATAAAGAATATTGTTAAAAATGGTGTTGAAAAAAGTCTTATGCAAATAGAGGAAGCTGAGCTTTCTGATGTTTTTTGGAGTGCTGGGCTAATGCAAAAACTTAATAGTTCAAGTGTAAATAATCCAATATTAAATGTGTTTTTTGCTTCTCAGGTGAGAAGTGGCGATAAAGGTTTCTTATCAAGAGATATTAAAGTACAAGATTTGATTACTCACAGAGGCGATATACATCATATTTTCCCAAAAGAATATTTGAAGAAAAACTCAAAAGATAGAAGTGAATATAATCAAATAGCTAATTATGTTTATGCTCAATCTGAAATTAATATAAAAATTGGGAAAAAATCTCCTCAAGAGTATTTGCAAATTATAGTAGACCAATGTGAAACAGGAACTTTTGATTATAGTGGAATAACATCTAAAGAGACTCTTTTGGAAAATTTACAACAACATTGTATTCCAACTGATATTTTTAATATGACTGTTGATGATTATGAAGAATTTTTGGAAAAGAGAAAGGTTTTGATGGCAAAGAAAATTGAAAAGTATTACAAATCAATAGGAAATGATGTCGAAAGTGATAGTAGTATTGATGTTAAATCACTTATTACTGGGGGAGAAAATGACGAGATTGAATTTAAATCTTCATTAAAATATAGTTACAATAATACTGATGTTTTGCCTAAAGAAATTGAGTTTGCGGTAGCCAAAACAATAGCAGCTTTTATGAATACCGATGGGGGAATTTTGCTTGTTGGAGTAAGGGACGATGGGACTATTCTTGGACTTGATAATGATTACAAATTAGTAAAGAATTTTAATAGAGATGGGTTTCTTTTACATTTAAACCAAGTGTTTATTAATTATATAGGTAAGGAATATTCTCCGCTTGTTGTATTTAAGATTATTGAAATTGATGGCAAAGATGTTTGTTATGTTAAGGTCAATAAGTCTGATAGAAAAATTTTTATAATAAAAGATGGTAAACAGGATTTCTTTATTCGATCTTCAGCTTCTACTCAACCATTACTGCCTAGTCAGATAGAAGAATATATGAGAAAAAGATAAAAAGATATTATAATTTTTTCCCTATATAAACGGATCGTATCCCCATTGAAGGAGAGCTTGTCTTTGGCGTGGGCGACACGATAGGTCGCCAGGCATACAATTGTGTCGGATTTGACCTGCGTGGCGTGCAAAGGCTTTCCAGCGTTTTATTTGGCGATTGTCCAGCAATGAATCGCGACGGCCCATATAGTATCTGCAATACCATTGAAACCATCCTCTTACGTCTGGGTCTCCGGGCATTATCCAGCCTTTTCGAATCCATTCTCGGAGCGATTGACGCGATTTTACGCCAAAGAAGTTTTTACTTATATCAGCTTTTTTCGGTGATAATTTTCCTAATTTATCTGCTTTCAAAAACCATTCTTTTGGAAATTCATTTCTGCAATCATTTAAATATTTACCTTCAAAAACTCCCATTTCAAGCATCTTGGCAGGGGAGAGAGCTG
>CAYURU010000042.1:0-7577 GCA_964447085.1 uncultured Candidatus Peribacteria bacterium
TGCCGATAAACAAATTGGGTTTTTGATAAAAAAAGAAGCTTGGGAAGTTCGTGATGCGCGCAAGAAACTTGGCATCGTTCCGTATGTAAAACAGATCGACACTTTGGCTGCGGAATATCCTGCAAAGACGAATTATTTATATCTGACTTATCATGCGACCGAACACGATATTTCGTTTGAGGGGCGAGGTGGCGAGAGTGAGCGGTATGATGGGGACGACCGTCGCACTGGGGAGAACCATCGCACTGAGAACGACTGTCGCACCGGGGATAACCATCGCACTGAGGACGACTGTCGCACCGCAAATGATCGTTGTGCCACAAGCGATCATCGCACCGCGAAAAACAGAGATTCCAAAGTAATAGTACTCGGGAGCGGGCCGTACTGTATCGGGTCTTCGGTGGAGTTTGATTGGAGTTCGGTGAACGCGTTGCAAACGTGTGCGGATGAAGGATTTGAGACTATTATGATTAATAATAATCCTGAAACTGTTTCGACCGACTATGATACTTGTGACAAATTATATTTTGATGAATTATCACTTGAGCGAGTGATGGATATATACGAATTGGAGAATTATGGAGATGTCTATCCCGAGACTGTCCCGGGACTGAAAAAGTCACAGATCGCAGAAAGTCTATCCTGGGACTGTCCCGGGCCCGGAAATGACGAGCGCGTTGCCGGGATTATCGTTTCGACTGGCGGACAAGTACCAAACAATTTGGCTTTGAAACTACATAAACACGGTGCGCGAATACTTGGAACTTCTCCTGAGAGTATCGATCGTGCAGAAAATAGACACAAGTTTTCTGCGATGCTGGATCGTCTAGAAATCGACCAGCCAAGATGGAAAGAACTTATCGATTTAAAGGATGTGTTCGGGTTCGCGGATGAGGTCGGATATCCGGTATTGGTTCGTCCTTCTTATGTACTTTCTGGGGCAGCGATGAGTGTAGCCTACACCCGCGAAGACTTGGAACAATTTCTCGCTAAGGCTGTAAAAATTTCAAAAGAGGCCCCTGTTGTTATTTCAAAATTTGAAACCGGCGCAAAAGAAATAGAACTCGACGCAGTTGCTTCAAATGGAGAACTTGTTATATACGCAATCGCTGAACATATCGAAAATGCCGGCGTACATTCCGGAGACGCAACAATCGCTTTGCCTCCACAAAAACTCTACATCGAAACAATACGCAGAATCAAAGTTATAACCAAAAAAATCGCTAAAGAATTAAACATAAGTGGACCTTTTAATATCCAATTTTTGGCTAAGAATAACCGCGTAATGGTAATCGAATGCAACTTGCGTGCTAGCCGAAGTTTCCCGTTTTCGTCGAAAGTAACCAACTATAATTTCATTGAAATCGCGACAGGAGCAATGCTTGTGGCTGGGAACGGTGAAAACGCCAAGGACTCTAAAAAACATAACCACTCACAAAGCATCAAACTGAGCAAACACCTTTCCGACAAGCTGGCGTATCGCAATTACAAAACCTTGGATCTCGATTATGTCGGTGTAAAAGCACCTCAATTCTCTTTCCCGAGACTCAAAGGCGCAGACCCCGTACTCGGCGTAGAAATGGCTTCCACCGGGGAAGTCGCAACATTCGGCGATGATTTAAACGAAGCGTTTTTGAAATCAATGATCGCGGTGGGATTCAAATTACCAGCTGTTTCTCTTGAGTCTGGAAATATCGCTGGCGAGAAAAATTCATCAGGAGGAGGAGGAGGAGGAGTGTTATTTAGCATCGGCGGAGTGGAAGAAAAAGCCGATTTGATACCAACCGCAAAGAAATTTTCCGAGATGGGATTCACAATTTACGGAACGGAAGGAACCTCTGATTTCTTCAAATTAAACGGAGTTGAATGCACAAAATTGCATAAAATTTCCACAAAAAAATCTCCAAATTTAATCGAAGCATTGAGTGATAAAAAATTTGAATTAATTATAAATATCCCAAAACACTATTCGAGAGCCAATGTAACCGACGGTTATTTAATAAGAAGAAAATCTGTCGATTTAAATATTCCTCTAATCACAAATGTACAAGTCGCGAAAATTACTGCAGAGGCGCTAGAAATGTATAAAGAAGAAGATTTAAGGATTAGGGAGTGGAGAAAGTACTTCCTGTGATCTTGATTTCGCCTTTGCCTTTGTGTTTGGCTTTGCCTTTAATTTTGCCTTTGATCTTGCCTTCGCTTTTTATATTTCCTTTGATTTCGTCGTCAATTTCATTCATAATTTCGCCCATTCGAAAATTTTATTGTGCTACTCGAGTGTAAAGTATAAAATTCATCTCGCTTTTCTATTTATAAATAAATTTGAAATGAAAAAAGTTGTAGCAGTCGGAAAGAGCTCTAATATCTTAAAAAACACACCAAAACTTAAAAAAGGTTTGGCTCAAATGCTTAAAGGTGGAGTTATTATGGACGTTGTAAACGCTGAGCAAGCGGCTATCGCGGAAAAAGCTGGCGCGTGCGCAGTAATGGCTTTGGAAAGAGTTCCGGCTGATATAAGACGTGATGGCGGAGTTGCAAGAATGAGTGATCCAAAAATGATAAAAGGAATTATAAAAGCCGTTTCTATTCCTGTTATGGCAAAGGTAAGAATCGGGCATTTTGTTGAGGCTCAAATAATCCAATCACTTGGAGTTGATTACATAGATGAGAGTGAAGTTCTTACTCCTGCTGATGAGAAATACCATGTAGATAAAAGTAAATTCAAAACGCCGTTCGTATGCGGAGCAAGAAATCTCGGAGAGGCTCTTCGCCGTATTTCCGAAGGCGCTGCAATGATAAGAACAAAAGGCGAGGCCGGTACAGGGAATGTAGTTGAAGCTGTCAGACATATGAGAACAATCAAAGAAGAAATTGAAGCTCTTAAGGGAATGAAGGAGGCCGAGCTTAAGGCTTTTGCTAAGAAAGAAAGAGTGCCTTTGGATCTTGTGAAAGAGACTAAAAAACTTGGAAGACTTACTGTTGTAAATTTTGCGGCTGGCGGAATCGCGACTCCTGCTGATGCGGCTCTTATGATGCAACTTGGATGTGATGGAGTTTTTGTAGGAAGTGGAATATTCAAATCAGGTGATCCTGCTCGCCGTGCGAAAGCTATAGTAGAAGCTACTTTGCATTTCGATGATCCAGCAATTTTGGCAAAAGTTTCTGAAGGACTGGGAGAGGCAATGAGTGGACAAGAAATCGGGAAGCTGGAGACTAAGTATGCGGAGAGGGGATGGTAAGTCCGGGACTCTAGTGTAAGGGATAGTGAAGTTCGGGACTTAATTATAAGTTTTATGAAAATTGGCGTTTTGGACATACAGGGAAGTGTGGAGGAGCATTTTAATTCTCTTCAGAGAATAAATGGAGTTGAAGCTGTTTTGATAAAAAAAATTTCAGACTTAGAGGGAGTGAAAGGATTAATAATGCCTGGCGGAGAAAGTACTACAATAGGAAAGCTTTTAAAGAGATTTGGGTTGGACTTGGAGATAGCCAAACGCTTTAAAGCCGGTGAACTGGCGATCTGGGGAACGTGCGCCGGAGCAATTCTACTTGCAAAAGAAATAGTCGGCAGAGAACAGGCCGATTCTTTGAAATTGATGGATATTACAATAGAAAGAAATGCTTACGGCAGACAAGTGGATAGTTTCGAGACTGAATTGAATTTCAACTTCGAGATAGAGAAAGGGAGGGGATACGAAGTGGTAGGAAAAAGTGTTGGTAAAAATGTTAAAAGTAAGGAAAAGAATGGAGAGCAAAAAATCCCTGCAATTTTCATAAGAGCGCCGAAAATTAAAAGTGTTGGTAAAGGCGTCAAAATTCTAGCTAAATATGAAGGAGAAATTGTTGCGGCCAGAGAAGGGAAATTATTTGCAACTACTTTTCATCCCGAAATGACTGACGACCTGAAGGTGCATCAGTATTTCGTGAAAATGTGCGTTTAAAATCTGGATTTAATTGTCTTCTTTTAATCGCTGAGCTTTTTGAAATTCTGCTAGCGCTCTTTTTTGAATATCTCCAACCGTCATATCCGTATTATCTACAACCGTGTCAAGATCGTGCATTTCTAAATCAGTTGCATCAGTTACCTCCTGAAAAATTTTATTCTCTATTCCCCAAGCTATCGCTGCCGGACTTACGCCCGCCGCCCTAGCTTCAAGAACTGTTATTTTTTCCTCATCCTCAAGAGTACTGATAAAATCAACTATCTCCTGTTTATCAGATTCACTAGCAACGGTAGTCCCAATGCTCTCTGCGTCTTCATTTATTTTTGTGTCAGGTGTGTTTTTTCCCATAGTTTTAAAGTTATAAAAAATACTAAGGCGTTAATTAAATCATAATTGTCGTCATTTTGTCAAGCCCTGCTTTCGCGTATTTTTATAGATAACGACAAAGTGTTAGTATATTATCTCCGTCGGTATATTATCCTTGTATATCACACTTGCGATGGCACAATTTTTACCAAAATCGGTCAGGAGTCTTATTGAGGAATTTTCCAAACTTCCAGGGATTGGGCAAAAGTCCGCACAGAGGTTGGCTATGCATTTATTAAAAAGTCCTAATTCAAAAATAGAACCGCTTGGGAAAGCCGTTTTGGATTTAAAAGAGGGGATCCAATTTTGTGAAAAATGCTGGAATATCGCCGACAAAAATCCGTGTGATGTGTGTAGCGACAGCACTCGTGATCATGGGAAAATTTGCGTCGTTGAGGAAATTTTGGACGCCGCAGCGATAGAAAGAACCGGAGATTACGATGGGCTTTATCACGTACTGCACGGCGTACTTTCGCCTATAGATGGTGTTGGCGTTGAGGAATTAAAAATTAAAGAACTAGTAGAAAGGGTGAAGGAAAGTTTTAAACAGAGGGGCGGGAAAATTTCTACCGGAGAAAGGGAAGGTAAGGGTGAAGTGGCTGATGGATCTACGGGCGAAGCAACTGAGGGGTCTACAGGCGAAGCTGATGGATCTACGGGCGAAGCGACTGAGGGGTATGAGCCTGTGCGCGAGATAATTATGGCTACAAATCCTTCTTTGGAAGGTGAGGCGACTGCTCTTTATATCCAAAAACAACTTCGAGATTTCGACGTGACTATCACAAGAATTGCGCGTGGGATCCCGACTGGTGGAGATATCGAATATTCTGATGAATTGACTTTGAGTAGAGCGATGAAGGGAAGGGGGGAACTTTAAACAAGGTGGAAGATTCACTACTGGCGAGTTCAAACTAAGGTGAAGGCCTTCTGGTTAGTTCGAACTTGACGTTATGCCAAAATGAACCGGGTTGGCCCGGCCCCTGAGAGGTGATGATTTTTGGGCAACGGTTTTAGCGTCTCAAAATCATTGTGAAGATTTTCGTGAATAGCGAACAAATCGTTGGTTTTGATCGCGTGAATTAGAGCGACGGTTTTATCTATATTTTTGCCACATTTTGAAAGATCGAGAGATGCATACGCTAACGCCGTCTTGTTGCTAGGACCGTCCATTTTTCTTAAATCTTGGGGAGATTTTGAATTTTGAGAAGAGTCAACAAGAGTGAAAGCTAACCCTTTCACTTCAGGAAGATGCGTAATTATTTCGCCAAAATTTTCACCCAGAGCAAGTCCGCCTTGTATAAAAAATGGTGCGTCCATGCCAATTTGTGCCGCCAAAGATTCCAATTCTTTTATCGAAAGATTGAGATTCAAAAGTTCGTTCAAAGCCTTCAATACTGTGGCCCCATTTGAAGAACCTCCGCCGAGTCCACTCGCAATCGGGATGTTTTTCTCTATTTCTATTTCAATATTTTTCGCAGGATTTTTGCAATATTTTTGGAATATTAAATTCGCCGCTTTAAACAAAGTGTTATCATAACTCGTGAACCCTTCCGGAAGTTTTATCCTCCCGTATTTTTTGGCATCCGAAACCCGCACATGAATTATATCAGGGATAAACCCTTGCGTGTTTTCAGGAGTAATTTCGCAAAGAACGGTCTGAATAAGGTGAAAACCCTTTCCGGGATTTTTACTTTTTACTCCCAGAACGTCGAGGCTTAGATTTACTTTTGCGTTTGATCGTAGCGTGAGATTTTGCATATTTTTTTTGTTGTTTTTCAACCGGTTTTTTTTCAAATAAAGACACTATCGCGAAACACTGAATTCCTAAGCCTAAACCAAAAGAAGTGAGGTTCTCGCCGGAAGTGGAAGTTATGCCAATTTTTTTAATGTCGAGTTCCAAAATTTCAGACAAAGACTTTTTTAATTTGTTCGCGATCGGGTCAATTTTTGGACGTTTGCATTCTATCATCAAACCAATATTTCCAATTTCAAAATTTTCTTTATTTATTTTTTCAAGAATAACATCAATATATTTCTTACTATCTTTAATACCTTTTTTCTCACACATATCGTCCGCATAAAACCCCAAAGATTCTCCTCCGAAAGCCTGAGAAATTGCATTAAAAATCGCGTGCAGGACTACATCTCCGTCCGAATTGGCTTTGAGTTTTGGCTCAGCAGGAAGATAAACGCCGGCTAGTGTAAGCCCTTTTTTGTGATCGTAAAGACTGTTCTCTTTTGTCGAGCGCGACTTCAAATGACTTGATTCCGAGCGCCTTAATTCCGAATGGCCTGACGTCAAATGTCCTGAGCCACTTTTGTGCTGACGACCTTCTTCGCGTTCGAACTCGTGACTATCTTGTCCGATTCCCACTCGGAAATCTTTTCCGGTATCGCCAAGCAAAACTTTTAGGCGTTCAAGATCCTCCTCAGTAGTTATTTTAAAATTGTTTTTACTCGCCTGAATAACAACAACCTTCCCTCCAACAGCTTCAACTAACATAGATTCATCAGTAACTTTCAGGTTCTTTTTCGTGGCGTTTTGAAGCGCTTTTTTCAAAATTTCAAAATTGATAACCTGAGGAGTTTGTGCGGCAAAAAGTTCTTCACGATCGAGCGTTTCAGTGATCGATTTTCCTTTGATTTTCTTCACGGTATCTTCAATTTTGTGGCCTACAATAGACGCTCCGTAAATTTCAGCAGACTCAATGGCGTCCGTAATTTCATTATAAGAAACCAAAGGATTGGCTCCGTTGTGAACAACTACGAGATCGGTTTTTTTTGGCTTCAGCTTCAAAGTAAGCGCCTTCATTCCCTTCGCAAGCGACTCTTGTCTAGACTCGCCACCAAGAGTGATAAGTTTCACTTTTTTAAACTTATATTCTTTCACGATGTCCGTGATCTTCTCTCGATTCGTTTTGTTCGCAACAATAGTAATTGAATTTATCCTATCGTGGTCATTCAAAGCCGCAATCACATAATATAAAACAGGCCTTCCTACAACGCAGGCGAGTAGCTTATCTCCCGAGCCCTTCATTCTTTGGCTTTGTCCCGCAGCTAAAATAATCGCGTGATTCATGCGCTAATACTGCCAAATATGGAGTGGAATTGCAAATAGGGGAATTACTTGTCGGCCCAGTCGTCTTGAATTGGATTCCTCCACTTGCTTTGATTTAGATCAACCCCGCTTACTGCGTCCCTCGTATTTTTTGTTGCACCAAATACTGATGCGGTCATAGTTTTTCCTAAATCATCTATATCCTCTGG
>CAYURU010000043.1:0-1182 GCA_964447085.1 uncultured Candidatus Peribacteria bacterium
ACTTCGGGGCCTGACAAACGAATGCCTGCTTCAAAAGTTTCTAGCACTTCATAATCGTGATAGGCTTTCTTGTTTTTTGCGAGAGTGTTGTCTGGTTGTTTTGGTTTGGATGGCATATGGTGGTGTTGGTTGGCGCAAAGTTATTCTATTCGAAAATTTCTGGAAATAGAAGCCCAGATAAGGAAATCAATGGTTCTTTGGTTGTTCTATGAAAAAGAGTTTTATTATTCTTCGTCTTCTGATGATTGAGCTGGGTCTGCCGGTTGATTGGCTGGCTGAACTTGTTTTGGTTCAGCTTGGTCAACTTGTTTGACACCCGGTTCTAGTGGTTGAACTTGTTCAGTGCTTGGCTTACCTAGTACTGATTTAGCTTTCGATATTTCTGCTATATAGGCTTCCGCAATTTTTTTTTGTGCAGCTCGTCTTGCTTCTATGTCTAGATCGAATGGTTCATAAACTATATGTACCAATTTATTAATAACAGCTTCTACTGTTTTTGGATCTTTTTTAACCAGTTCGAAAACATCCACTTTACCGGCTATTACTTCAACCATTCCTGCACATTCTCTTGTAAATCTGCGTATTGAATCAGGATCTAATCCGTTAACATCTATGATATTGCTTTGTGTATTAGAGAGTTCATACCTAAATTGATTGATTAGACTTGGGGCAATTTGTTCTTTTGTGCTTGCTGAGTACATCCCATTTGGAAAAGGTGAACGCTTTGTTGTTGTATCGCTATCAAACGCGTGTGGACCTTGAGTGACGATATATGGTTTTTTCCCAAGTTCTACAGTTGTGAGCATATCATATCGTTTGTATTTTTCTGTTGACATATTTAATGGGTTTAATTGATTAGGGATGACATTGTAATTACTTTGTGTCTTTTTGTCAACTACTTGGTTTTGGGGGATGAAGGGCTAGGGGTGGCCCGAACTGAGCAATATATTTTTGTAAATACGCTGATGTGATATGATGTTTCGGTAGCTAAAATAACCCTCAGTTTTATGAAAACAAAAGTTGCTATTGTTACGGGTGGGGTGCGCGGTATTGGGCTTGGTGCGGCTAAAAATCTTGTGAAACGCGGATATAAAATTTGTGTTTGTTCAAGGCACGAAAAAGATGTTTTGAAGGCTGTTTCTATTTTGAAAAAAGAGGGCGAAAAGGTATTGGCTGGAAATG
>CAYURU010000043.1:1223-7386 GCA_964447085.1 uncultured Candidatus Peribacteria bacterium
CCGGATCTAAGGCCTTGGCGACGGCCAACAACTCTGTACTGGGGCTTGTTGCTGATGTTTCTAGTGAGGCGGATTGGAAGAAAATTACCGATGCGGTTGTGAAAAAATGGGGGAGGATTGATGTGCTCGCGAATAATGCCGGTATTTTGCTTCAAAAAGACATAATGTCGACGAGTCTTGAGGATATGAAGAGCGTTTTGGATGTGAATTTTCTCTCGGCGTTCTTGGGGATCAAAGCGGTTGTTCCTTATATGAAAAAACAGAAGGGTGGGCGAATTGTAAATACCGCGTCGATCGCGGGCTTGAAAGCATATCCATATCTTTCTGCGTACTGTGCTTCGAAGCACGCGGTGATTGGATTTACCCGAGTTGCTGCGGTGGAGTTCGCGCCTTTTAATATTCGTGTGAATGCCGTTTGTCCGGGCGCGGTCGAAACTCCTATGACTGTCGGAATGAAGGGCGATAAAAAACAAATGGCTGAGACTTTGAGCGAAATTCCTCTTGGCAGAATGGGGAAACCGGAGGAATTGGGGGCGGTGATCGGATTTTTGGCTGATGAAGAATCCAGTTTTGTGACCGGCTCTGTTTACACAGCGGACGGAGGAGATATGGCTTAATCGAGAACACACGATTTGATAGAGAATGGGTGGTTTAATGGACCGAGCGTGTTTTAATGAAGTGAACACGGCTTATTCGGTCGGTTCGGCGAATTGGAGGTTTCTTATTGCGCTGACAACTCTTACGAAATTTAAAGCTTCAGCAAGTTGTGAAGTGGTGATTTTTATTGGATGCGGAATCGACATTTGTGTTTCTTCAGAGTTTTCATCTTTTTTGTATAGTAATACGATCGTTCTTGTTCCGCGGACTCTTTGAATTAACCCTCTAAGCCTATTTATTTTAAATGGTAGTTTTATTCGAACGTTGTATTCGTCGGCTGTTTGATATTCATTACTTGATTCTTCAATGCGACCTTGGCTGTTTTCTATCAGTAATTTACTTAATTTTAATTCAAATTCATTGTAAGAAGTTACTTCCAATGTTTCCCATAAGTTTTTTGCGAGGGTTATTCCTATATTGTATGCAAATGTTGCGAATAATTCGCGATCTCTATCTGTTTGAAATTCCAAACGAGTTCCCCGTGGCGGATAGAAATCTTGGTACATATGAAAAAGTAATATTCCGATAAGTGCGTTTACTTCCGGTTTATCAATTAAATCGTTTTCTGTGAAAGGCGTATTGAACCATTTATTTACATCCGCTAAAGCTTGAGGCATAATTTGAAAATATCCAATCGCTCCAGAGTCTGATATGGCGGATGGATCCAGTTTGCTTTCTTTGATCGCTATTGGAATATAAAAATCTGGTAATTCAAATTCTATGCCGAGTTGCTTAGCTCTGTTTTCTAAATCAAGTTCTTTTATCATTTCAAAAGCTCTTTGAATTGCGTCGTTTGTGTTTTTTAAATTTTCATATGTTCCACAAGGAACGCGCTCGTATTTTGTGAACGGTTCAATCACATCTTCCGAAAGTTTTTCTAGAGCAGGAATTGCTTGTGGCGGTTCGGGCAGAGTTGTTTCCTGAAATTCGAAAAAATTTTCTGACTGAACCTCTTTTTGGCTTTCTTGGTTTTTCACTTTTAAGATATTAAATTATCTCTGTATTTTACCATTTTTTTGGTATTTTAGGAAGGTGTGGTACAGTTTAATGGCTTAATTTAAACTATGGGATTTACAGATTGGATTTATTTTCTTTTAGCTTTCCCGATCGTATTGAGTTTGCACGAAGCGAGTCACGCACTGGCTGCGTACTATCTCGGCGATCCTACTGCAAAAGCGTATGGTAGGCTGACTTTGAACCCTCTTAAACATATCGATTTGTTTGGGTTTTTGATGTTGGTGATTGTGCATTTTGGCTGGGGAAAGCCCGTTCCCGTGAATCCGAAGAATTTCAAAAATGAAGTGAGGGATAGTGCTTTGACGGCGCTTGCCGGGCCTTTGAGTAATTTTATTTTGGCTTTTGTGACTGCAATTTTGTTGAAATATCTTGGGCCGTATTTGCCAAAGCTTATTAGTGGCTGGGTTTGGTACATTTTTAATATTAGTTTGTTTTGGGGAATTTTTAATTTAATCCCTGTTCCTCCGCTAGATGGCGGGAAGATTTTGGCAGTTTTTGTACCGAAAAAATACGTTGGGAGGTATATGAATTTTCAGGATACTGGAGCAAAATATTTTTTAATTTTTATAGCTTTTGACATTTTTATTCTTGATGGAATTTTTGGATTTTCAATAATTCAATACGTTGTTTTTGGTGTTTACGAAGTTGTGAAAAATCTTTTGTTGTTTGGTGTTTGAGTTCGAACTTGATGGTCAATTTTTATTTGATGTGATATATTTTGGGGTGCCTGGAATGTACGCTTGAGACCTTTTAAATTCTCTCTTCGACTTTCATTAAGGGAGCTCAATATCTCTCGTTGCCGAGGCAATGAGGTGCGGGCACCCACCTTGCTTTAGCGGGGTATAGAATCGAAGGTTTTCGGCGGCATTTTGGACGTGCTATAATGGGGGACGAATTAATTTCTTACCAAATCTCTATGAAAAAGTTTTTAGCTTTAATCACTCTTGTTATTGCGATTGGTGGTGTTTCGTTTGGCACTTCCATTGACACTGCTTCTGCAGCGACTTTTCGAGCTGGCGACAATTACACTTTGGACACTACTATCCCTGATAATTTTTATGTGGCCGGAGAGAATTTATCATTGAATAGTGATTTGAAAAAAGATGCTTTTATTGCTGGAAATAATGTGAGCGTGACGGGTAAAACCGGCGATGATTTGTTTGCCGTTGGGGCGAATGTGAATTTGCTTGAGAGTGTTGGAGGAGACATCCGAGTGGCTGGTGGAACTGTTATTTTGAATGCACCTGTTTCAGGGGAGGCAATGATTGCTGGAGGAACTATTTCTTTTGGTTCAAAAGCTGTGGCTAGCGAGCTTTATATTGCTGGTGGTGAGGTGACTGTGGATGGCGTGGTGAAGGGAAATGCGCTGATCGCTGGCGACAAAGTAGTTGTTAACGGAACTATTAATGGAAATGCGAGGATTTATGCTGGTGAATTGATTTTGGGTGCGGGAGCGAAAATAAATGGTGGAATGGAATATGATTCAGGGAAAGAGGCTGTGATAAGCGAAACTGCAAAAATTAAAGGAGAAGTTAAATATAATATCGTTGAGAGAAAAGAAGGAAATGGTATGGCGAAAGATTTATTGGGAGGAATTGTGATGCTGTTTGTCGCGAAGGCTTTGTTTATGATTGCTCTTGCTGTCGTTCTTTATTTGATTTTCAAGAAGGGCGTGAAGAAGGGAGTTGAATTGGGAATGACTCATTTTGGTAATAATCTTTTGACTGGTTTGGTTTTGTTGATTGTTATGCCTGTGGTTGGTGTGCTTTTGATGGTGAGTGTGGTTGGAATGCCGGTTGCGTGTTTCGCAGGATTGGTTTATGTGGCGATGATCGTGCTCGGAGGTTTGATGTCTATGTATTTAACTGCGGGTTTAATTGGGAAGATTTTTAAGGTTAAAAATTTGAATATTTGGACCGTGATTGCCGGCGCGTTTGTTATCCAAGTTGTTTGTATGATTCCTGTCGTTGGATGGATCTTCGCGTTTATTATGTTCCTTGCCGGCTTCGGGTTCTTGTTCAAGACTCTCTACAAGGAAATAATCCTGAAGTTGAGATAAATATTTGCAGGACGAATTGCTCTCAGATAGAATGCCGTCGCTTTGAAAGGTTTCGAAATGCCGTCGTAGCTCAGCTGGTAGAGCACGTCCATGGTAAGGACGGGGTCACGGGTTCAATTCCCGTCGACGGCTCCAGAAGAATCTTGAGTGGATTCATCACTCACCTTTTTTAACATAAGTTCTGCGAAAATCGTTAGCTGCTCTTTTGCTTTGTCTAAATTTTCTAAACTATCTGATTGGATTTCGATGACATAGTTTTTCTCTAGAATTCTAATGTAAGATATAAACTGATCTTCATCGAATATAGTGATTAATTTGTTTTGTTCGCCAAGTTTTTTATAATCATAAATTGGATAATTTTCTATATCTATTCCCTTCATGCCAGTTTCCATTTTCTCTTTATATTCTTTTGCGTTTTTAGAGTCTTTGAAATCATGTACTATGATCTGTATTGCATTAGTTGGTGATGCACCGTTCTTTTTAGGTAAAATGATCGAGTAGTAGATGGTTGTTGCGTTGTTCGGATAAGTTTCTTCTATGTTTTTCATGTAGTGGTATTTGTTATTTCCGAATGCTAACAATTCTTCTTCACTTACGAAAAGAGGATGATCAAATGGTTTGTCTATTTCGATATTATTTTTGAAAAAGAAAAAATATAAGAAACCTATGAATATTATTCCTATAGTTATGAGCGTGATTTTTTTCATAAAATTGATTCTGTTAAAGTTCCTGCTAATTCTAACACTCTTATGCTATATTGCCACTGTCCTTGGATGTACCTCTCTAGCTCGTACAAACAATGGAAAAGCAGTGCCACTGAAAATAGCTACGGCAAGCGAAATACTACACTTTTAGAAATGAGAGTCAGCATGGTAAGGACGGGGTCACGGGTTCAATTCCCGTCGACGGCTCCAGGGAGGTCTAGGTCAATATTAACATTCCGCTCTGCGCCAAACTTTTCGATATTAGTTTGTATTTGATCTGCATTTTGAATTACAACGGAGCCGGTGATTCCAAGAGAGGCGAACCATAAAGCCAAGAGAATTATTACAAAATATGGTTTAGCAATGACTCGCTTTTTTAATAAGCTTATTCCACCTGTGAATAGAATTAAAAAAGGGACAAGAACTACGATATAAATTGATATTATAAGGAACCAAAGAAGGACCTGTCCGACAGTAATAAAGTCACTTATATTGATTTGTGCATAATCGGCAAAAGGGAGTTGTCCGCCTGAGACGATCCACGCGGTGCCAAAACTTAAAAGAAATATCCCAGATACTCCGGCTACTGTCAGGAATGTCCCGCCAATTATTCGCACAAACGAAAGCAGTGCTCTCACGATTTTTCCTATAATGGAAAATATTTTATTGAAAACCGTTTTGAAGCGATCGGTCACTCTAAAGTCTTTTTTTTTTATCTTATCGATGCCGGTTTTTATGGATTTTTCAATTTGTTGGAGAGTGACAGAGGTTCCGTGCATTTCCAGTTTTTGCGTTGTAGTGACGGCTTCTGGCGTGATGATCCAAAGAATTGCATATGCCAAAATTCCAAGTCCGCCGAAGAATATTGATATTACAAATGAGAGTCTTACAATCACTGGGTCGATCCCAAAATAAGCGGCTATGCCTGAGCACACGCCCGCGATCATTTGGTCATCTATATCACGATATAGGCGCTTGTATGGTTTTTCTTTGTGCTTGTTGGATTTGTCGTTTTCGTCGTCTGCTTCGTCACTTTCGTCGTTGCCGAAGTCTTCAACTTTCCCTAATTTTTTAATTATAATTTCGACATCTTCCATTGCGATCGCCATATCTTTGTTCTTTTGTCTGGCTAGGAGTTTTTCTGCGATGCTCGTCTCGATGTCTTCCAAAATTTCTTTGCGCTCAGTGTCTTTTTTGAAATGAGCTTTTATGGAATCGAGGTATGCGGAAAGCTTTTCAAATGCGTCTTCTTCGACATTAAAAACGATTTTTCCTATCGTGACGCTGAATACTTTTTTCATTTTGAATTCATTAAATTTTTAATTGAACTATCGAGCGAAAGCCAAGAGCCTTTTAATTCCGTCAGCGCTTCCAAGCCTTTTTGAGTGAGAGTGTAATATTTTCGCGGAGGGCCGTTTCGTGATTCTTTCCATAGATAATCAACGAGTTCGTGTCCGCGAAGTCGGCTTAACAGGGGATAGAGCGTGCCTTCAACAACTATTAATTTCGTCCCTGAAAGTTTTTTCAAAATATCGTTTGCGTAAACATCGCCTTTTTCTATTATCAACAAAATGGCGAATTCCAGAATTCCTTTTCTCATCTGTGCCTGAATGTTGTCTAAATAATCCATCGTCTGTTACTAAGGTATCAGTTCAGCTCCTATGTTAGCGTATAGTACCTTGTAATGCAAGGGATTGTGGGGTAGAAATTACAAATGGTTATAAGT
>CAYURU010000044.1:0-7243 GCA_964447085.1 uncultured Candidatus Peribacteria bacterium
TCTATTTCTGGATATTTCTTTAATTCGTCGACCATTGTTTTTTGAATTTCTGCTAGTTTTTTCTCTGTATCGGCTTCAAATCGGAGGGTCAGGTTTGGGCTTGTGTTGGACGCCCTTACAGCTCCCCAAGAGGTTGAGTCAAATTTTACGCGGACTCCGTCTATTGTGATGCAATCGTAAAGAGCGGTGAAGTGAGCGACTAGAGATTTTACTATTTCAAATTTTTTGTCGTCTGGGCAGTGAGCTTTGAACTCCGGTGTCATATATGTTTTTGGAAGGTCGTCGAAAAGGGCTGAGAATGGATGGTCTTGAGAGGGGTCGGTGTGCGAATTTTCGTTCGCAAGAATTTCGAGAATTTTTATTGCCGCGAGAAACGCGTCGTCGAATCCGTAGTAGTTTTCTGCGAAGAATAAATGTCCTGAAACTTCTCCTGCGAGAGGCGCCTGGACTTCTTTCATTCGTTTTTCTATGAAGCTATGGCCGGTTTTTGACATCGTTGGTTCGGCGCCTAGCTCAGCCATTTTATTGATGATTGCTTGAGAAACTTTTACGTCGAAAACTATTTTTGGCTTGTCGGTTTGTGCGGTTTGCTGGTGTCGTGCGAGATAATCTTTTGCGAGAAGAAGTAGTAGGTAGTCTGAGCTGTAGTGGTTTCCTTTTTCATCAATAATTCCGATGCGGTCTGAGTCTCCATCGAATCCAATTCCTAAATCTGCTTTTTCATCGAGGACTTTTTTTATTAAGTCTGTCATATTTTCGAGTTCCTCCGGATTGGCTTCGTGATGCGGAAAAGTTCCGTCCGGTTCACAGTATAATTCGATCACTTCCGCGCCGATTTGTCTGAGTAGTTCAGGCGCGAATGGACCTGCAACTCCGTTTCCTGAGTCGATTACTATTTTTAGTGGGCGAGATTTTACTTGTGGTAAAAATTTGTTTTCTGTGTGGAGTTTTGAGGCGAGTTCGTCGCGATATAGAGGCCAAATGTTGGCTTCGTACAGAGTTCCTTGTGTTGAACGTTTTGCGGTTGGAGTTCCTGGAATTTCGAAGTTTTCAGTTTCAATAAGTTGAAGAATTTCTTGTAGTTCATCTCCGCAAATTGAATGTGCATTTAGTGCTACTGTTTTCACTCCGTTGTATTCTTTTGGGTTGTGAGATGCTGTGATATTTGTGGCACAGTCAAATTTTGCTAATTCTGGATATTGATGGGCGCAAGTCACAAAATAAATCATTGGAGATGGAGAAAGTCCTATGTCCGTAACGTCGAGTCCGCATTCGAGGCAACCTTTTATAAATGCTTTTTGCAGGTTCGGGCTTGAAAGGCGGACATCACGGCCGACTGCCATGTGGCGCGAATCGTAGTTGCGAATAAGGTGTGTTGCCGTGCCTTTTCCGATGAGATAAACGGTTTCTTCTGTGAGGTCTGGAGTATTAGCGGTGTTGTTTGTGTCTGCAGTACCGTTGGTTTCTGCGATGCCGCGGATGTCGTAGGCGCGAAATATATGTGGATTAATTTTTGGCATATTCATGTTTGGTTTAAATGGGATTTTGTGCGGGGACTTTATCTTTGGGAGTCCGGGGAAGTGATATATTTCTTCGATTTTTGTTATCACGTACTAGTGCGCTGTAACGAAAACGATTGGGTAGATCTGTTATTCCGCTATTGTTTATGTTCGTCGTTTGTGTTTGGGCAGCCGTTTGTGTTTGGGTAGTCATTTATACTTTGTTTCAATCATCGTCTCGCCAATTTGGCGGAGGCGAAGTGGGAGGTGAAGTTTTTTCAAAAGTTCGACTGTACGAGCTGGGATGAATTTTTCCCAATCTTTCGTGTTCGCTATCATCGATTCGCGGATGAATGTTGCGGAAACCGGGCGGACGCGCTCGATTTGGACGAGCTTGTGTCTGCCAGCAGTTGCTTCGTAGCACGCTTTTACGATGTGTGAACCTGTGTAAATCGTGTCGTATGGCGGAACGTACAGGTTTAAGTGATCGATCCAAAGTGCGTAATTGTCTATGTTGCGGACAGGTATGATCGTGTATCTTGCAGGATTGATTTTCTCGGCTTTGAGAGTTTCATCTATAATCATTACGCGCTCACCGGCAGTGAGCGGATTTTCAGGCACGTAGTTTTTTTCGGCGCTACCAATTGCTATTATCACACGCTCGTTTTCCTTAAGAATTTTCTTTACAATATCAAGATGACCTAAATGAAAAGGTTGAAAACGACCGACGAAGAGTCCTGTTTTGCAAAGTGGTTTAAGCATTTTGAATTGGTAAAAATACTGGGGCATTATAGTGCAAAAATGGCTCTTTTTAGATTAAAAACAGGAGTTAAGGGTTGAGAAAACACGCAAAGTGTGATATAATCGTTTATTAAAATTATTTGTTATTAACAAAAATAAAAATAACAAAAATAAAAACATTAACCAAAACAAAAATGTTTAAAGAAAAAAGGATGGCGTACAGGGAGGTTCCAGAGAATTCTGAACCTAAAACTTCTGCTACCGAAGCTGGCACGTTCCAGGATCAGTTGCTCAAAATGGTGGGTCCTGAAAATTCAAACATCCTGGATGAATTGACTGCTTCGTTTGAGAAAAAATTACAAGATGTGGAGCGTTTATGTCAGCAAAAAGCTGATTACAAGGACATAATGAGTTTCTTCCAATCAACTACTGAGTCTGAACAAGCAATGATGAATGCTCTACTTATTATGAGTGATTCTGATTCAAAATTTAAGAGTGTTTATGATCAATGGGCGAAAGCTTTTGATGCTAGATTTCTAAATATTCTTACTAAATACGGATATGATGTTTCCTCTTTGATAGAGGGATTTGCAAAACTTTCGGCTTTGAAGGAGAGTGCTAAGGCAAGGAAAGATTTATCTGCCAACGTGGGGATTTATACTGAGACTAAGAGCGCACCTAAAAATCTAGATATTCAAGATGTTGCAAAATTTGAAAGTCTGATGGAAGAACAGATGGATGTTTGGGAAAAACAGATGGATCAACTTAAACAGTTATGCGTTAAAAAAGTTTCTGAAGAAAAAATGAGAGTTTTTATTGACTCATTGTCTAATTTAAATGATCCTCGTTTGAATAAATTGAACAATGAATTAGTAGCCATATTGAAAACTAATAGAAAATTTGAAGAGATTTATATGCGAGCTGGACAAAAAATGGATTTGAAAGTAATGAGAATGCTTGCTGAACATGGTTATGACGCTGAGTTTTTAATGTTCAGGGCGACCGTAACTCAGGGGAATGAAGAGTTTGACGCAAAAGAGTTGTACTATCAAATGGTGGATATTTATGAAGAAAAGCTTAAAGGTTTGAAGAAACTTTGTGCGAATAAAGCTACTCCTGAAGAAATATCAAAGTTCATGATTCTAGGACCGTTTGGAACTAAGGTATTTAGTAAATTAAACGAGGCTTTACTTTCTTTTCCACAGATTAAGAATAAATATGATAAATATGTGCAAAAGCAGATAGCTGAGGAGGTAGCTGTACTTAAAAAGTATGGGTATGATCCTTACGAGTTTCCTTTAAAATAAATATAAAAATATGTTTGAAGTGTTTAGGGAAAATAGGATGGCTTACAAAAATGGTCCAGAGAGATCTTCTTCCGAAGCTACTTCCGAAGCTCCTTTTGAATCTTCTTCTGAAAAGAACAAAGAAGACTCTTCTTTGGAATTGGCTGAAGTTAGGGATCAGCGTTTCCGTATGTCTGACGAAATGATGGTTGATATTGAAAATTACGACAAGACGAAGAAAATCCTGCGCAAGATGGGAATTCCTCAAAGAAAAATTGATAAAGTTTTTAATGATTGGACGAATCCTTATCTAGACTGGGCTTCAAGTACTCTTGAAAAATTTTCTGATCTTGAAATTAAAAGGGAAAAAGACTGGAAGATGGAATATGGGACTTTTTATTCTACAAATCTTGATAGACTTCTCGATTGGGAAGCAAAAATTTATCCTAAACTTTTGGAAATAACTGGAGGCGACGATGGTTATGCCGAATATGATTTTGCAATTAGAGAGGCCGTTACTCATGAATCTCCGAGGATGAAAGAGTTTCTTGATTGGCATTTTGATTCACTTATTTCAAATCCAATAGGGTATTCAAGAATGGATTCTCTTGTGAAGGCCGAGTTGGATCAGATCAATAAAGACGGTCGTGTGAAGTACGCGCCTAAATTAAATAAGACGGTTTCTTCTGTAAATAATAGTATGAATGAAGTAAAAGAAGAAAAAACTGAAGATGAGTTAAGGAAAATACAGGAAGATTTAATGAAAAGAAAATACAAGAACGAATTGGCTAGATTAAAGTCACTTCCTTATCTTAATGACGTGGACCATTTTTCACCTGAAAAATATAATGCTTATAAAGACGAGTTGAATTCTTTGTCGCAGGAAATTTTTGGGAAAATTGAAAATGAAGACGTACGTGATTATGCAATGTCCGTTCTAGATGAATTTAAGTCTTATCAATACATGATGGATAACAACCCTGATTATGATAAGGCTATGGAATTTTTGTATAAAGAAGCGGAAGGATTATCTGATTTACAAGATTCTTTTTTGGGGACCGAGGCTGGAGCTGATTTGCAAATGTTTAAAGAAATTATGGATGCTAGAGCGTTATTACCAAAGTACCGCGCTTTCGGAGATCCTGTTCAAGATTCGGAAGACGTTTCCGATGAAGAGTATTTAGATGATTAAAATTTTATAAAAATAATTAAAAAATAAAAATAACAAAAATAAAAACATGTTTAAAGAAAAAAGAATTGTGTATTTAGAAGGCGGGGCTTCGGGCGAAGCACGTGGCTCTCTTGAGTCTAAGATGGAAAATGACAATTTAGCATATCATTATGCAATAGGGATTTTGAAAATTAGTGGAATTGAAGGTGTCGAGGCGGAAGCGATTTTGAACGATGATACGAATCCATTTGTGATTTATATTCTAAATGCGAGAAATAAGATTTATAAAAACAGTAAGGATGATGTAGAAAAAGGGGAAAATTTAAAAACTTTTATAGCGTCAAAGGAATATACGAGAGCATTGAATTGGCAGGGGCTTCTTCTTCCAGGGTTAAAAAATATATTAGGAAGAGCTGGGATTAATTATGAAATGGTGAAGGATAAGGTTTCAACTTTGATACAAAAAAAAGACGTGTCGACATTGATAGTATTGAATAATATTGAAATGGGCTTAAGGCTGGATGCTTATACATTAAATAGTTTTACAGATCAGTTTAAGACAAAAGAGATGGCTAGGCGTGATGCGAAAAATGAATTGAATGGACTTTCTGCCCAGGTTTCAGAGGGTGTTGAATTGCCGATAGAAATGAAGAAGAGACAGGTAGACGCAATAAAGGAAGCACTCGATAATTTACCGGAGGTATCTAAAATACCTAAAATTGAAAAGCTTGACGATGAAACTTTAAGAGAAATAAACCAACAAGTATATGGAAAGTATGCTGGTACAATGGATAGCCTAACTGATTTAGTTAAAGAAACTGAATATGCGGAGTCTCTTTCCGATGAAGAATATGGGATTCTTAATGAAGGGTTGGATGATTTAATTAGTGATGTTACGGAACAGAATTCTGATCTTAAATCTTTTGCTGACCAAGCGAATGAAGTTATTTCTATCGTAGAAGGGATGGCGGCTAGTGGTGAATATACTTACTCAGAAATAAGGGCGTACATTGATTCTACTGGTATAAGCTCTCAATTTGAAGAATTATCCAAATCTGGTGCTGACAAGGATGCTTTACATGCTATAATGGCTTTATTTGAATATAAACTTCAAGTGATTTATGACCATTATGGGGTTGAACAGAGTGTGGAGATCATCACTAAGGAAGAGTAGAAAATAGTGAAAAGGAGATATAGCAAAGACGAGAAAATCAGAAAAAGGAAGTAAGCGCAAATTCCCTACAGCTTGATCACAAACGGAGTTCTACCTTTGTGTTCGTTTCTTTTCATACGATCCATAATGGACTTGGCAGTGTGGGAAAATGGAATGGATTCTTGTTCAAAAAGTTGATGACTTTCTGGAGTGGTAGCTGAGGCTTCTGGGGTTTCACCTGAAATTTCACGAAGAATGCGATCGAGAGTTTCGTATGGTGCGCCGAGTTCCGCTTCGTCTGTTTGTCCTTTGCAAAGTTCTGCGGTTGGCACTTTTTCTACGATTTCCATTGGAATTCCAATGTGTTCCGCTAGCGCGAAAACATCAGTTTTGTATAAATCACCGATAGGCATCAGGTCGCATGCGAGGTCGCCGAATTTCGTGCCGTATCCTAGCATTAATTCGGATTTATTGCTCGTGCCGACTACAAGCGCGTGCTCGGTGTTTGCGTAGTTGTATAGGATGACTGAACGGATGCGGGCTTTTGTATTCATCTGTGCGAGACCGGATGGTTTCCAAGGGAGGTGTAGTAAGTCTTGGAGGTATTTATTAATTGGGAGAGTATAGTTTTCAACTTCGAGAAAATTGCATAATGCTTTTGCGTGCGCTGTGTTTTCGTCTTTGGTAACTCCATGCTCGGGCATCATCAATCCGACCACATTCTGCGAACCGATCGCATCGACGAGAAGCTTGAGTACAAGAGCTGAATCTACTCCGCCAGATACACCGATTACGGCTTTGTGAAATCCTGTTTCTTCAAAGAATCTTGCGATTTGGCTTAAGAGTTTTGTGTATGTGTTGTGTGGATTGAGCATATGAGTCCGGATCTAACTGTTAGGGGTAGCCGAGTCCGGACTTAACCTACCCTTATAGTAGGATCCGGACTCACAGGAGAGGAATTGTAGCATTAAAAGCTATTATGACAAAATTTATCGTTTTATCGCTCGCTTCACTTCCATATCTTGATCGCGCTTCTTTAGCATTTCTCTTTTATCGTAGAGTTTTCGACCTCGGCAGAGGCCTAGCTTTACTTTTATAAGTGAGCCTTTTAAGTAGATTTCTAGCGGGATCATTGTCGTGCCTTTTTCGTTGATTTTTGTGCCGATTTTTAAGATTTCTT
This sequence comes from uncultured Candidatus Peribacteria bacterium, assembly GCA_964447085.1. Lineage (GTDB taxonomy): Bacteria > Patescibacteriota > Gracilibacteria > UBA1369 > LOWO2-01-FULL-3 > DAONBD01. The sequence goes on from CAYURU010000044.1 coordinate 7,031, forward strand.
TCTGGTGGAGAAGAAGTTTTCTGCGTTTTGTTGGATTGTATGATGGGTCTGGCGCGAAGCGATATGCTGAAATATGAACATTGTCTGCGAACATTTCTCCTTTCCAAATAGAAGCGAACGAGCCTTTGAGGTTGGCTTTGTGTTCTCGAAGGGATTTTACTTCGGGGCCTGACAAACGAATGCCTGCTTCAAAAGTTTCTAGCACTTCATAAT
>CAYURU010000045.1:0-7146 GCA_964447085.1 uncultured Candidatus Peribacteria bacterium
GCGGACATGTGACTGCAGGACTTGCTATATACGACACAATGCAATTTATTCAATGTGACGTTTCTACTGTTTGTCTTGGAATGGCAGCTTCAATGGGAGCTGTGCTTCTAGCTGGAGGCGCCGCAGGCAAAAGATTTGTTCTTCCAAATGCTGAAGTAATGATTCATCAACCATTAGGCGGTACAGAAGGACAAGCTTCTGATATCAGAATTCACGCTGAACACATCCTAAGAACAAAAGATCGCCTAAACGGCATTTTGTCTAAACACACAGGTCAAAAAATCAGTGTCATCGAAGAAGACACTGACCGCGACAATTTTATGTCAGCGGAAGAAGCAGTGAAATATGGATTAGTAGATAAGATTATCCAGAAGAGATAACCACAATCGAAAACCCATTTCTAGTCCCCGTTCGTTCCGAACATCGGATTGTTTCTCTTGGCAAATTCAAGCGCATATTCAACGATCGCACCGGCGATATCAGCTCCAGTCGATCTTTCAAGTTCTTTGAAACCGGGATTTGAATTTACTTCCAATATAACAGGACCGTCTTTGCCACGAAGAATATCAACTCCTCCGTATTCGAGATCCAAAGCTTGAACGGCATTCAAAGCCATAAGTTTTTCTTCTTCAGTTATTTCTACGGGACTTCCCTTTCCTCCCAACTCAATATTCGACCTAAACTCACCTTTCATTGCTTTTCTCATCATACTTCCAACCACTTTCCCTCCGACCACAAAAACACGAATATCCTTTCCGCGAGAATATTTCACAAATTCCTGAATCATATACATTATATTTTCATCCCAATCGAGCAAAGATTTAAGAGCTCTTTTACTTTCAACAATCGTTACACCATTTCCATACGACCCAAAAGGAGTTTTCACTATAATTGGATATCCACCGACAGCCTTTACAGCCATGTCAACATAATTCGGACTTCTTATAATAACAGTTCTCGGAATCGCTATATTATAATGATCCATTATTTGCATCGTCTTTAATTTGTTTTTAGCCCTTATAATAGAATCATAAGTATTAAAAACCGGAATTCCCATCATCTCCATCTGTCGAATAATAGAAATACTCAAATCAACATCTCTTAAGACGGAAGGTCTGGTAATAAAAACATCGTATTTAGGAAGAAGTTTACCATCATAGGTCAATCTTTTTGCAGTACCATCATATATAAGTTGAAATTTTCCTGAACGAAAAATTCTCGCAGTGTGCCCGAGAGCGCGAGCTGCATTTTTCATCCGCACCTCTTCAGGTGAAGCCTTCTTACTCAAAGCTTTAAATGATAAAATTCCTATTTTCATACTTAAGTCCGGGACTCTACTATAATGGGTAACTTAAGTCCGGGACTTTACTATATTCATTCTAAAAGCTTTTGCAATCGAAAATTTCAGTTTATAATGCCGTCCGTCAAAGATCCTTCATAAACTTTAAAATTCACAATAATGAAAAAATTTATAACATCTCTATTAATAGGAATCAGTATTTTCTCATTTGCAGGATGCTCCGGAAAAACAGAAGTTGCCAAAACAGACAACACTCTACCAGCAAACTTAGCAAAATTCGAAACGACAGATTTCTCTGTTTTATATCCGAAAGACTGGGAAGTTTTGGGATCTGAAAATTTTCCATCAAATGTTCCAGCTTCAACAATAGTAGTAATCAGGAATAATATAAAAAGCGAGATTTTTACGGCAAATTTAAATGTTTCACAATCGCCTTTAAAAGAAACAACAACGTCAAATGACTTCTCTATATCTACATTAAACGCGGCACAAAACAACCTAATAAATTTCAAAGAACTATCACGCAGTAAAGTGGCAGTTGCAGGAGATGAAACGTTTATAGCAACATTTCAAGGACGAAAAAGCGCAACGGAAAGTCTAGTCAATTTCAAGACACTCTGCCTAAGCAGAAATGGCTTCGGGATCATTATTACAGCCGCTTACCTACCAAACGAAGATCAAATTATCGTGACAAAGCTGGAAGACATGATAAAATCCTTCACGCTTAAGAACCCTTAAGAATTTGAGAGTCGAATCTCAAGTTAAATCTCCCTGGCGCCATAGCCAAGCGGTAAGGCAGCGGTTTGCAAAACCGTTATGCTCCGGTTCAAATCCGGATGGCGCCTCCATCTTTACCCCTCAAAAGATGAAAAAAATCATCATAAACAGCGTAATTACAGCAGTTCTTTTATTGACAGCGCCTGTAGCGCTCGCCCACCAACCACAACTCATATTTAATCAAGAAAATCCAGAATCAACAGTGTTAACCGAAATCGATCAACCTGAAATATCAAAAGCATATTACGGGGAATTAAAAGGCAAACCTGATTTCTACAAATTCGTATTAGACCCCGAGCAAGAGTTTTATTTCAATATTTTAGTACCAGACATAGAAGGGGCAACTACAAATTTCTCAGCAACTTTAACTTTAGAAAACAAGAACACAAATACTCCAAACGAGTCAAAAAAGATCTCAACGCTAAACGGCCTGGATTTCGAATGGAGTAAATTTTATGAAGAATTTGGGGGAGATGATTATTTAAAAGGGCCAGAAAATAAAATTTCACTTCAACCGGGAGAATATTCAATAGAGGTATCTAACCCAACAAACACAGGGAAATATGTACTTGCAACAGGAGACATCGAATCCTTCCCATTAAAAGAGTCCTTACGCACTTTGAGAGAATTGCCAACTCTAAAATCCGATTTTTTTGGGAAATCACCTTTCACAATGTTTTTCAATAAAATTGGTATGTTTTTAGGAATTTTTGTTTTAATTATCGCTGTATTAACAACCTTTACAATCTTATTGATCAGGAAATTTAAGAAAAAATTCAAGAAAAGAAGACACCTTGCCAAACCACGTAAATTAAGGTAAAAATAACTCAAGTTAATTTCATTACCAATTACCTATGCTATTTTTCAGCGCAATACTTGGCGCAGTAGTTAGGGATATAGAAGATGTCAATGGCGGGAAAGCCGTAGATGTTTTGATAAAAACTCAAAAAGAAGGTGATGAAAATTTTCCTCCACTACTTGGAATCGTAATGAAACCAAAACGCGGGAAAAAAGATGTTTTTATTCCAATGGATGCAATAGAAACGTGGGGGCCAAATGAAATCGAACTAGAACAAAATTTTAAGGAATGCGAGAAAGAGATTCCAGAAGGAATACACATTGTAAGCTTAAGAAAATCCGTATTAGACAAACAAATTGTAGATTTGGAAGGAATGCGAGTTGTACGCGTAAATGATTTACAGTTTGGAAAAGTCAAACAAACGATGAGCTTGGTCGCAATCGATATTTCAACGAGAGGACTTCTTCGCAGACTTGGACTTTATTCAAGCGCATTCGACAAAATTTTTAGTACGAACTTCTTGGAATGGAACGAAATAGAACTCACAGATAACAAAATTCACCTAGCAAAAGGAGTTAAAGACATCGTAAAACTACATCCTGCCGATATCGCGAACATAATTGAGAAAATGAACCTTCACCAAGGTACTACTCTTCTCGAAGCACTCGACCACGCCACAGCCGCAAGAGTTTTTGAAGAGATACAACCTGAGATTCAAAAAGTTCTTGTTAAATTTTTAGGACTGGAAAAAACGGCAAATTTGATGAACAAAATGTCGGTCGATGAATTGGTAGATTTGATCCAATTGATGCCGGACAAACAATCTCGAGAGATTATTAAAAAACTCCCGGTCGGACAGAAAAAAGAGAATGTAAAACGCTTTCTTGAATACGATGAAGACACAGCCGGAGGTTTGATGACAACAGAATACATAACAGCTATGCCAAACGACACGATAGAAGATGTAATAAACAAGATAAAACTATTGTCTCATATGCACCATTCGATCCTCTTCCTATATATCGTTGATAAAAACAACAGATTTATGGGAGTGATTTCCACTCGTAGCTTGATCATCGCCGACAAAAAAGAAAAATTAAAGAATATAATGCGCAAAGAAAAACGCATTCAAGTAGTAAAAGAACACGACGATATATATGCGGTTGCGACATCAATGACCAAATATAATTTATTATCGGTTGCAGTAGTAGATAAAAAGAAAAAACTCCTTGGAGTAATCACAGTCGACGATATTATGAGATCATTCATACCGAAGGCCTAATACACTCAAATGAAAAAGTTTTTGCCAAAAATATTGTTTTTCTTAAGCGTAATCGGACCGGGTATTATCGCGGCAAACGCAGATAATGACGCCGGTGGAATCACGACTTATTCAATAGTCGGCGCGCACTTCGGCACAAATATGCTTTGGATACTTTTTTTGATTACATTTTCATTGGCAATCACACAGGAAATGGGTGTTCGTATAGGACTTACTACACGACAAGGATTAGGCGGAGTAATAAGAGAAAATTTCGGTCTAAAATGGACAGCCTTTGCGATGTTTACAATGCTTATCGCAAACATCGGCACGATCACCGCCGAATATGCCGGTATCGCCTCTTCGTTTGAGATATTTGGCATCAGTAAATACATAACAGTTCCGATCGCAGCAATCGTAGTTTCTGCAATACTTTTCGCGGGATCATTCAAATCAACACAAAAAATATTCTTAGTGTTTTCAGCATTTTATCTGGTTTACATTATAAATGGATTTATCATTCAGCCCGATTTCGGCGCAGCTGTAAAAGACCTTGTCACCCCAAGCCTCGAATGGTCTGCACCATTTTTATTTACCATGATCGCCTTGATAGGAACGACAATAACTCCGTGGGGACAGTTTTTCATTCAATCATACGTCGTTGATAAAGGTCTGGATCTCAAACATTACAAAGTGGAAAAAATAGAAGTATTTATAGGCGCTTTTATCACAAACATTGTTAGTTTCTTTATCATAGTTTCTACAGCGGCAACTCTATACAAAGCAGGAGTCACTATCACAAGCGCCAAAGACGCGGCAATGGCATTGGAACCTTTGGCGGGACATTTCGCACACATACTTTTTGCGTTCGGACTATTTGCAGCATCTATGCTCGGAGCATTCATTTTACCTGCCGCGACATCGTATGCATTCTGTGAAGCATTTGGCTGGGAATACGGATTCAACACGACATGGAAAAAAGGGAAAATGTTCTTCGGTATTATACTTTTTGCAACCATTATTCCTGCGGCATTAGTTCTCATCCCAAAACTTCCATTAGTAAAAGTAATGATCATTTCTCAAGATATAAATGGAATACTTTTGCCAATAATTCTTATTTTTGTGATGAAAATTATCAACGACAAAAGAATTATGGGAAAACACACAAATAAACCTATCGGCAACATAATAGCTTGGTTAACAATCATAGGAATTATCTCCGCAACTATAGCCTTGGTGGTATTCTCAATACTCGGATATAATTAGGACGAAACCTCTTAACCTTCAATCAAATGGACTTCAAAACTGCAACTTTATACAAGAAGACTATTCTTACTGAGGACACTTATGAATTTAAATTCAAAACCGACCTTCCTTTCACTTACGAAACAGCTCAGTTTGTAACTATCAAAGTCCCTTCCACAGACGGAAAAATGTTAATGAGATCGTATTCAATTTCGTGCCGTCCGACTCAAGATTATTTCGAACTATGCGTCAAACTGCTTCCAGAAGGAAAAGGCAGTTTTTATCTTAAAAATTTAGCTGAAGGACAAAAAATAGAATTTTTAGGCCCATGCGGACGATTCAAATTTGAATGTCCAAAAACTCCAGAAACTGCTGAAAAGAAAACAGTATTTTTAATAGCAACCGGCACAGGAATCGCTCCAATCAAAGCAATGATAGAAGATGAACTTGAAAAAGGCTCAATTCAAAGAATGCATTTAATTTTTGGAGTAAGATACGTAAAAGACGTTTTCTATAGAGACATTTTCGAAAAACTTGCAATGAAACACTCAAATTTCACTTTTGACATCACCATTTCTCGACCTGAAGAGACAATTTCCAACCCTGAATCTCAAGCTTTAAACACAAAAAAAGGAAGAGTCACAGATATACTAAAAAAGCTCGACATACTTCCAGAAAAAACAGAAGCCTATATTTGCGGACTCAAAGAAATGATTGAAGAAGTAAATGCAATTCTTCTCCAAAAAGGACTCCCTGAAAGAGCAATTCATTTCGAAAGGTTTAATTAGTCAAATACAATCAAAGATTCATTGCTGATTAATATTTTTTAGACATCTTGCTTAGAACCTACTCCTCCTGTTTATCATTTAGTCTACCCGTTTCGCCTTCTTCCCTACCCACCAAACTCCGAGATACGAGAATGGAGTATCGAGCAACGCAAACAGCATTTTGAAAATCCAATAAGGAATAATCAACTTTACGACCAATTGCGCCGGGAAATTTATAGGACTGTAAAAAGCAACAAACATAAATATCGTTGAATCGATCAATTCGCCTATAAAAGTTGATAGATTTTTACGAATCCAGTAAAAACGACCTTTCGTCACTTTTTTAAAGAAGTGAAAAACAAAAATATCGTTCATTTGAGATAAGTAGAAAGCCAAAATACTAGCTATAGCCATCCTTATACTCGTAGAAAAAATAGCCACATAAGCTTGATTTTGATCAGCAAATCTCGCCGCAGGCGGAAGCTTAACAGATAGAAGAGTTATTCCGATCATTATAATCATTGAAACAACCCCAACATTAATCATATCTTTTGAAACCTTTTTCCCGAAACACTCGTGCACAATATCAACAACCAAAAACATAAGAGGAACAGTCAAAATTCCAACAGAAACACGAATCGTATCGAAAAAATGAAAAGCCAAAGGATCATTCCCGGTCCAAATCAAGACACGACTCGCAAGCCAAATAATAGGAAAGAAAATCACATTAAAAGGCATAGCCACCCACGTCGGGATAGCCACCTCAGCGATCTTTGCCCCAAGAGTATTGGACAAAACAAGTGCCATTACGAAAATACCCACAAGTAACAAATGCTTTCTTTCTGTGCTCATATAGAATTGGTTAATAATTGCGCGCGCCAATTCATTCCTGCCATTTCCTAGCTAAATCGATATGAAAGAAAGTAAACACGTCGATAAGACAGAAAAATGGTGCCCAAGGCGGGAATCGAACCCGCACCTCCTTGCGAAGACAGGA
>CAYURU010000046.1:0-6538 GCA_964447085.1 uncultured Candidatus Peribacteria bacterium
CCTACGAGCAAAACTCCCTTCGGGATTTTTGCTCCCATCGAAGTGTATTTTGTCGAATGTTTTAGGAAGTCAACGATCTCTTCGAGCTCGGCTTTTGCCTCAAGCACGCCTGCGACATCCGCGAATGTAGTTTTGTTTTTTTCTTTATCATAAACTTGAGCTTTTGACTTGCCGAAGCCCATCGCTTGATTGTTTGAGCTTTGTGCGGATCTCATCATAAAGACGAAAAATCCCACTATTAATAAAAATGGAACTATACCTATAAGTAAGTCTGTCCAAAATTTATTTCCCTCAGTGTTTTGGATGATTATTGGCAATGACCCAATAGTTGTTTTATCTACGCCGGTTTTTTCGAGTAGGGAATACACGTCCGCAGTTGGTTCTTTATATGTGTATTGTTTTTGTCCGTCACGAAGTTCGATGTTTAGTTTGTTGTCGGTGACTGTGATTTGCTGGATCATTCCTGCTTTTACTTCTTCTACAACTTTATTGAGATTTACTTCTTGTACAGATGAATCTCCTTGGCTGGAAATGAGTAAAAATGCTGTGATCGCAAGCGCTATTATTAACAAAAATGTAAAACTACTTTTTTGTCTGTTTGGTTGTGGGATCTTTTTGAAGATTGCCATTTATTTTAGGGTGAAAATTATAAGTTAAATATAAACCTTCCCTGTTTTATTTCAACTGTATATCGCCCTAAGCGCTTTTTTTTGCCGCCCACATTTCGATCGATGATTTCTATCACTTCCTCAACGTGTGTGTTTTCGATGTTTTTTGTGTCGCCGACAAGATTTTGATATATGCTTAAAACTATCTGTTTTTTTAGAGCTAATGGAAGTGGTGAAAATTGTTTAACTGGGAATGCGCGATGTGAGATGTGATTTGAGCCGTGATACGCGCTGTTGGCTGTATCGTGTTTGCCGTGGAGTTTATCGTGCGTGGTGTGGGGTGTGCTGTGTTTTGTGTCGTGAGTGCTGTGATGTGTCCCGTTATGTGAGCCGTGTTTTTTTATCCAATTTTCTGCTTCGATGTGGATGTATTCGTGGAGGTGATCGAATGTTAAGGCATTTTTGAGAACGGTTTGAGTGATATTTGGATTTAATTTTTTGATTAGCGGAATGACCTTGTGTCTCAAAAAGTTTCGAGGGATCGTGGTGTCGAGATTTGTTCGGTCGATTCTGTAATCAATGTTTGTTTTTCTTAGAAACGCCATAATGTCCTCTTTTGATACGCAAAGTAAAGGACGATATATGCGAAGTTTAGATGTTTTTTTTGTTGTGAACCGTTTCATTCCTGCGAGGCCTTTTACAGATGCGCCTCGAATGAGATTTAACATAATCGTTTCGAGATTGTCGTCGCTGTGATGCGCTGTCAGACAGAATTGAGCTTTGTATTCTTTGAATAATTCTTCAAAGAATTTGTAGCGAATTTCTCTGCCTGATTCTTCAACTGATGACTTAGTTGTTTTTGAAAGAGCGTCGACATCTACCGCTGTTGATCGAAATGTCAGATTGTTTTTTTTGCAAAGTTTTTCGACGAATTCCATATCTTTTTCGGCTTCGCGTCCGCGTAGCATGTGATTTATGTGAGCTACTATTATATTTAGTGAATTTGTCGGAATTTTTGTTGTTGAATTTTTCTTGCTTTGTTTGGTTATGTTTTGGTCTCTAAATTTAAGTAAACAATGGAGTAAAAATACCGAATCTGGACCTCCTGATACTCCGAGAATCAATGTTTCATTTCCTTTTAAAAATCCTTTTAAATCTTCAAGGACTTTTTCTTCCGCATTTTTGTGGTGGTTTCGTGGCATTGGTCTATTTTTTTATAAGCAAAGGGCAAAACTTAGTTTTGCCTTGGCAATGGATTGGCTGACAAATTTATAACTTCATCCATATCGTCGTCGTCTGCGATTTTATTTTTTGTGATTTTTCCGCATTCTAAACACTTATGAAAGATCATAAATCCTTTCTTGCCGGACTTATCAATTGCTAGTGGAGCCATTAATCCTCCGCATTCTGAAGCGCGATCTCCAGGGTCTTTGTCATCCACGTGAAGAGAATATAGGCACTTTGTGCAGTGATTCCTACAGGTTTGGTTGGCTTTTGGGACTGCAAGTCCACAATGCATACACTTGAATCCTTCGTTTATCTTTTTCATGTGCGAATTGTATCATCTTAGGATGAAAAAATCATCAGATTAGAAAAAAGTATGTTTGGGGCCTTGTTGAGGCTGGCTTTTTCTTCTAAAAACTGGTATAATTATATGATAAAAATTAATTTAAAACAAAAACAAATATGAACAGACTATCTTTTTTATTTGTAATCGGACTTCTGGCCGTACTTATAGTTGGCGGAATGTTTGGTTATTCTTACTATGGAAACTCTTCTTCAGGAGACACTCTTAAGAAATATGATCTCCAAATTTCAAGTCTTGAAAATGATTTGAAGCAATTTAAAGGAGATACGCTTAAGGCAGCTTTGTCTGCAAAAGCTACGCTTGATGAGGTTAAAAAGGATGATATTAAATGGTCTTCTGTGATTGAGAAAGTTCTTCTTACAACTCCAAAGGATCCTACAACAAAGGTCGCAGTGGTTGAATATACTTCTTATTCTGCATCTCAAAATAGTGATATTTCTATTAGTGTTAGGACTATTCCGGGATCAAAAACTCCTTTTGCTGATGTTGCTCAATTGATCAGAGCCTTCTCAAAAAGTGAGTATTTTGAAAATCCTTTCGTTCCTTCAATTTCTACTTCTACTGATAAGGAGGGGAATATAACTCTCGTTTTTAATTTCAATGTTAACTACAAATAATATGGATAAAAATACAAACTCATACGATCCAAATCAATCATCCGAATATACAGGAGGAGGTGGTGCCAAAAGAATTATGTCTCTTGTTGGAGTGTTTATGTTGATAGCCGCTGTTTCAGCTTACGCTTTTTATGTTCGTTCTCAGATGGAGGATTACAGCAAAGTGAAAGCGGATATAACTTCTAAATCTGAGCGTATTGAAAAATTAAAAACTCAGATCACTACATACAAAGATACCGAGAAAAAAATGGATTTGACTACAGAAGTACAGAAAAAAACCCTAATCAATTCTATTCCGATCGGAGTAAATCAAGATGGAATTATTGAAGATCTTGTAAAGATTGCGGGCGAGAATGATGTCAATCTTAAATCTGTTAGTTTTGGAGTTTCACGCAGTGACGAAACAAAAGTTGGTGTAGTGAAAATGAATGCGAGTTTCGAAGGTAATTACAATGATCTATTGAATTTTCTTGAGGGAATAGAGGAGAATGCGAGATTTTTTAAGGTGACTTCTATTAATGTTCAGGTAAGTGAAGTTCCTGATTTGGATATCAAAAAAGTTATGTTCTCTCTTTCTATGGATGCTTATTATCAGTAGAGACTAATTATTAATAAATTGAATTAAAAAATGGAATTCTTTAAAAAAATATTTGGGAAGGCAAAATCTACCGGAAATGTAGGTGCGACAGTAAAACCTGAATCACCTGGCGTGATAGAGTTTGCTGCCGGCGAAATAGATTTTCTTAAGAAAATTTCAAAAGTTGGGAAGAAAAACAAGAAAGATGTTATCTACGGAGTTTATGATAACAAAGCTGATTCTTTAAGTGAGAAATTTAATGATTTCATGATTGATCATTCAAAGGTTTCTATCAAAGAAAAATCTTATTTCTTTCATATGCTTGCGGTGATGGTCAATGCAGGAATCCCTGTAGTCCATGCTCTTAGGGCTTATGCTAGCCGAACTAAAAACGAAAGATTTGCTCGTGTGCTAAATACGATTGCTTACAATAGTGAGCATGGTTTTAGTCTTAGTGATGCAATGGTGAGTTTTCAGGATGTTTTCACCGATGTTGAAATCGGTGTTATCAAATCGGGTGAAGCTGTCGGAAAACTTGATGTAATGTTATTTAAATTATCCGATCAAGTTGGGCGAAGTAATGATTTGAGAATGAAACTTTGGGGGGCGTCTTTTTATCCTCTCGCTGTTTTGGCAATACTAGTTGTAGTTGCTATTGCGATGCTTGTCTGGGTATTCCCGACGCTTTTGAATCTTCTGAGTGATGGAGGTGTGGCTGTCGAAGATTTGCCGTTGGCTACTAGAGTTTTAATGTATGTAAATAATGCTGTCACAGGTTATTGGTGGGTTATTTTGCTTGTAATATTTGGAATTTTTGGACTTTTTAAAGCTTATACATCAACTGATGCAGGAGCGACCAGGTGGGATTATGTAAAACTTAGAATTCCTGCAGTTGGATTACTTTTGAGAAGGTATTATGTTTTGCAATTTGTTAGTTTACTCGGTGTTTTGATGGAAGCGGGACTTCCTGTTATTCAATGTTTGGAGATCACTGCAAACTCAATTCCAAACAGAATTTGGAAGCTGAAAATTAGAGATGTTGTGGAAAATGTGAGACAAGGTGGAAAAATTTCAGAAAGTATTTCTGATACTGAATTTTTGTTTCCACCGGAAGTTGTCGAAATGCTTCGAGTTGGAGAGGGGACTGCGTCTATTGGAAAGGTTGCGGAAAAAGTTTCCGTTCAATATCAGATGGAAATTGATCATAGTTTAAAAGCTCTTACCTCTGTGTTTGAACCTGTAATGATATTATTGGTTGGTGTGTTTGTAGCCGTTTTGGCTCTTGCTGTTATGTCTCCAATCTTTAATTTGGGATCAACTATTTCATAAATTGATAATGATGAAAATACTTAGCGCGAAAAAAGGGTTTACGCTGGTGGAGATATTGATCGTGATTACGATTGTTGGTTTGCTTGCGACTATTTCTATCGGTGGATATACGAGTTTTCGAAAATCTTCTGTTTTGGATTTGGCTGCAGATAGTATTGTTGCTGATATTTATGATGCGAGGGATAGTGCGAAATTTGGGAAAGTGATTGGTGGTGGTGATGTGTCTGATTCTACTGAAAATAACGATGGTGAAATTGAGGGGTCTTCTTCGAAGTGTTTTGGAGTGAGGTTTACGATTGCAAATGGGAATGGAAGCAGTGATGCTGTGAATTTTTCCGGTATTGAAAAATTTACTACTGATTTTAATACTAAGAAGAAGTGGGATAATTTAAAAGGGAGATGGGTTTATGAAGGATGCGGTGAAACTAATGAAGACTTTTTAACTTCTGTTAATTTGGGAGAATTATTGAAAGTTGAGCAAATTTACCAAGGTGCGAACGGGGTCGTGAGTGGAGAAGTTGAAGTTGAAGCTGATTCTTGTGAAGTGCTTTTTTCTCCGCCAAATGGAGAAATTTTCAGGTCTGATTGCGCTGATATAGTGATTGGATATGGAGATTCTGATAATGATTTAAAAAGGAAAATAACTATCGATTCAAATACAGGAAAAGTAACAATTACTAAAATTGAAAATGAAGAAGTTGTTGAATAAAAATAATAAGGGATTTAGTTTGACCGAGGTACTTGTGGCTGTCTTGGTGCTTACAATGGCAGTTGTGTCTGCGAGTAATTTTCTTGTGTCGATGATGAGGAGTAATTCGATGAATACGAGTGTTTTGCAGGCTTATTATTATTCAGTCGAAGGGCTGGAGGCTTTTCGAAATATGAGAGATACGTATTTTATGAATTATTTGGATTTTTGCGGAAAGGGAGATGTGGAGAATGAAGGGGTTTTTGGTGTCAAAGGGGGATTTTGTGAGGAAGGGAATTATGTAGTGAGTGAAAATAATAACTATTTGAATGATGTGGCTTTTTGGAAATTGGAAAAAGTTAATGATAATCTAAGTGACTCCGATGATTCTGTTGGAGTGATTGGAGGGGGTATGTTGTTGCCTGGTCCTGATTTAGGTGAAAGTGAGGTAGAAGTTCCTTCAAAAACTTTTAAAAGAATTTGTGAGGTTAAGGAAATTAAAAATGGCAATGGAAGTGACGATGAAAATGGCGATGGTGATGGTGATGGTGATACTTCTGATAAATTAGAAATTACTTGCACTACGACTTATGAAGACAATGGAAAGACCGGAGAGGTTGCGCTAAAAACAATTTTAACTGATTGGAAAGAATGAAAAACAAAGGATTTACATTGGTAGAGATGTTAGTTGCGATAGGAATTTTTTCAATATTTATGGGAGTTTTAATGACTTCTTATATGAGTATTGTGAAAGGACTTCGCGGGGCTGAGGAATATCGTGAACTTTATGCTGATGCGAGACACGTTTTCGATACGATTTTGGAGAATGCGAGAAATTCGACTGTGTATGGTGCGTGCAATAACGTGAGTAATGGAGATTTCGGTTCTGGCGACTTGAAAACCCTTTCATTTTGTTCAACGGACGGAGGCAAAAAGGTGACTTTTGAATATACGGCTCCTGAAATAAATGACGTCGAATTAGGTGTAATATCAGACGCCGAAAGTGCGACTTCCACATCGTCGATGACAATTGGAATTTTAACGATGATAACTGAGGAAAAAGAAAATCTCTTGGTGGAGAAATCCGGATATGCCTTTTCCGAGGAATCTGTTTTGAATTCTGATGGTGTG
>CAYURU010000046.1:6548-6957 GCA_964447085.1 uncultured Candidatus Peribacteria bacterium
CTGTTTAAGCTGTTTTGCCGCTTTTTTATTTTCGTTGAATTCCCGACGAACGATCCTTTTAGTTCGGAGTATGAAGGAATTCCATATCAGCCTGTGGTGATTGTTCAGGCAATTTTTGAGAAAGAATCTGTTTCGGGGTCAACTTATTCTATGCCTTTGCAAACTGCAATTTCACTCCGAACTTACAATTAATATGTTTAAAAATTTATTAAAAATTAGAGAAGAAAAAGGAACCGCACTTATTACTGCACTTCTTGTGATGGGAATATTAACAGCTATTTCTTTGGCTGTTTCTACTCTTATAGTTAGAGAAATTAGTATCACTAGATTGGCTATCGATTCGGGCAAGGCTTATTACGCTGCGGAGGCTGGGATAGAGGAGGCGTTGCTTGTTTTAAAAAATGGGAAG
>CAYURU010000047.1:0-6934 GCA_964447085.1 uncultured Candidatus Peribacteria bacterium
CAGGTCGATGTTTTAAGATGGTTTATAAAAAATGGCTACGAGCCTGTTTCTTATTCTGATGCTATTAATGTGAGAATGATTCTTGCTGGTGCTGAAGATTTGTGTATTGGAAATGATTATTATGTTTTTATAAAACAAAAATACGCCGAAATGCAGGCGTTGAATGTTCATAACGAGCCCGTTTCTTGTGAGGAAAATTCTTTACGAGTTAAATTACGGAAGAAAGTGGCATAATAAAGTAGCATAGCTAAAAATCACATCGTTTTCCAGTTTTCAACCGTGTCTTCAGAAGGGTATGTTGGCGGGATAGTGAGTATTCCGTAGATGTTTTGGTCGCGGAGTTCTTTTTTTATCTCTTCAACTTTCCTGAAATATTCTTCGGGTTCATACGGTTGGTTTAGAATGTGATATTTTTTGTTATGTAGAGCTACACATCCGAAACAGTGGTCACAATTGAAGAGTAGCTCTGAGTATTCACAGTTTTTTGATTCGGCTGAGTAGAAACAGCAATTACAGTTGTACATTTTGTGACAGGACGAAATGTTGTAGCAAAGTTCGGAATATTCTAGTACAAAAATGTCACAGCAGTCCTTGAGTGATTTTGCTTCAGCTGTGTACGCGACGTCTTCACATTCGACTACATCGAAGGCGTGATATGCGTTTTTGCTGTGGTCGATGTAGTTGCCAAAAAAGTTTTCTGAATTTCTTTGTACGCAGTATACGCGTGGTGTTTCTATTTTAACTTTTTCGAAATTTTCTTCGCTTTCTTGGAGTGTTCTTTTGGCTTCTGGCAGTAGTTTTTCGTATTCATCTTTTGAGTATTGTTTATTAAAAATACAGAATTGTTTTTGTCTTAAGCTTGAACATCCAAAACAGTCTTTGCATCCGCGTAAATCGTATCCGTATTCACAATTTGATGAATTTTCGCAGTCTTGTAAGTTGTTGCAGTCATAGCAGTTTTTGCAATTTATTGATTCGTAGCAAAGCGTGCATTTGAAAATGTGATCGCAATCAACGCAATCTTTATTGTGATAAAAGTCGCGGCCATACATACAGTCTTCATTATTGACTGTGTTTGCCAACATATAGCAATTTTTGCAGCGATCTGCGTTGTAGCAGTAATCACTGTTTACGTTGCTAAGTTGAATCATTCCGATGCGCGGAGTCAAGAGTTGGAGCTTTTTGTAGTCTTCGATGAAGGACATGTGGATTTGCTTCGAAATTTACTTCGGTACGATTTTGTCTTTGCCTCCCATAAATGGTCTCAAAACTTCAGGGATTGTGATCGATCCATCTGCATTTTGATTATTTTCAAGGATCGAAACGATCATTCTTGGCATTGCGCACGCGGTTCCGTTTAATGTGTGGACAAATTCTTTTTTACCTTCTGTATTCTGATATTTAATTCCGGCGCGACGAGCTTGATATGTCGTGCAATTAGAGCAACTTGTGATTTCGCGGTAAGTTCCTTGTGTTGGGATCCAAGCTTCAATGTCAAATTTCTTGGCTGCTGGAGCGCCTAAATCGCCTGAACAAATGTTTACAACTTGGTATGCGAAGCCTAATTCTTGCACGATTTCTTCTTCGATACTTACGAGAAATTCGTGTTCTTTTTCTGATGTTGCAGGATCGCAGAATGAGAACATTTCAATTTTGTCGAATTGATGAACGCGGATGATTCCTTTTGTATCTTTTCCGTATGAGCCGGCTTCGCGGCGGAAGCATGTAGAAAATCCGCAATATCTAAGAGGTTTTTCTCCAATATTCACAACTTCGTTTGCGTGTAGCATTGTAAGTGGAACTTCAGCAGTTCCGACTAAAAAAAGTTCATCTTCGCCTGGATTCACACTGTATATTTCGTTTTTATCTGCTGGGAAAAATCCTGTTGCGTACATCGCGTTTTCTTTTACTAGAACAGGCGGGATGATAGGGGAGAATCCTTTGCTTACGAGTTTTGAAATAACGAATTGTATCAATGCTAATTCAAGTAATGCGCCTTCATTTTTGAGATAGTAAAATCTTGCGCCTGACATTTCGGCCGCTTTTTCCAGTTCAAGAAGGTTTAAGCTTTTCCCGAGTTCTGTGTGATCTAAAGGCTCAAAATCAAATTTGCGTGGTGTGCCAATTTTTCTAGCTACGACATTTTCGCTTCCATCTTTTCCGGCTGGAGTGGATGAAAGCAACATATTTGGAATTTGCGCTGCAAGTGCCATCATTTCCGTTGTAATTTTTTCGACTTCAGGTTCGAGCGCTTGTACTTCCGCTTTTAATTTTTTAGCTTCGTCGATTTGGTCTTTCCCAAGCTTCTTTTGAGCTGCGCGAGTCTCTTCCATTTTTGTTAGAAGTGCACGGCGTTTCGTGTCCAATTCAATGACTTTTGAAACATCTACTTTGAAGTTTTTCTTATTTGCATTGTCCTGAACCGCTTGCGCATTTTCTACGATGAATTTTAGGTCTAACATAAAAGCTTAAGTTAAATTTGATTTTGCTTAGCCGAATGTTAGCTGAAAATTGAAAAGTTGGAAAGGACTAGAAGTTATGTTCTATTTGCTTTTA
Organism: uncultured Candidatus Peribacteria bacterium; assembly: GCA_964447085.1. GTDB lineage: Bacteria > Patescibacteriota > Gracilibacteria > UBA1369 > LOWO2-01-FULL-3 > DAONBD01. Next base: position 2,557 of record CAYURU010000047.1, read on the forward strand.
CTGTCTCAAATATTTTCGTTTGTATAATTGGATTTGCCGATGCTATCGAAAGAAGGATTTTGTTGAGAGTATCTCTGTCTGTATCTTCAATTGGGTGATTTTCGTAGGTCGATGTGCCGTATTTTTTTAGTAAATTTATTATTTGTCCTCTTCCCAGTTCTTCACTGATGTCGTGCATAAGATCTGGAGTTTGTAAAAATTCTTTCTGAGAATCTGTCGTATCGGATGGATCTAATATCCCTTTTGATTTCAAAAATGACTCAGGGTCCGGATGTCCTATTTCTGCAAGCGCTGAAATAGCTAGTTCGATTGTTTCTAATTCAGTTGGTTCTTCCGAAATTGCTAGGCGCGTGTTGTTGTCTAAAATTTCTGCACACGCCTCAGCTATTTCTTGTGGAGTTATTCCTTCTGTAATTTCGGAATTTTCATTCATTTGATACTGATGGTTTTTTTATTTCTCGTCTTTTTTGTCGTCCACAACTTCGCCTTCAACTACATCTTCTTTTTCTCCTTTTTTGTAAACTTTTACGCCATCGTCATCTGCAGTGGCTTCACCTTGTGGTGGAGGAGTCCCATCTGCCGTTCCTGTTGCGCCGGCCGTTCCGGTCGCTCCTGTGTTTTGATACATAGCTGCTCCGACCTTTTGAATTTCGTCTGAAAGTTCTTTGTATCCTTTTTCCAAATCCTCTGATTTAGCGTCTTTGTCTTCGAGAATTTTTTTGAGAGCGTCAATTTTTTCTTGGACAGGTTTTTTGACATCGTCTGAAACTTTGTCGCCAGCGTCTTTCAAAGTTCTTTCTGATTGGAGAACTAGAGAATCTGCTTTGTTTCTCATTTCAATAGCGTCTTTCTTTTTCTTATCTTCTTCAGCGTGGGCCTCAGCTTCTTTTTTCATCTTCTCAATTTCTGAGTCTGTAAGATTGCTTGAGCCTGTAATTGTAATGTGTTGTTCTTTGCCGGTAGCTTTGTCAGTTGCTTTTACATTCAAAATACCGTTTGAATCAATGTCGAGAGATACTTCAATTTGAGGTACTCCGCGTGGAGATGGAGGAATTCCATCAAGCATAAATCTTCCTAAAGATTTATTGTCGGCAGCCATTGGGCGTTCACCTTGTAGAATGTGTACTTCGACAGAAGTTTGATTATCAGCTGCTGTAGAAAATACTTGTGTTTTTGAAGTTGGGATTGCGGTGTTACGATCGATCAAGATTGTATTTACGCTTCCCAAAGTTTCAATACCGATTGATAGAGGAGTAACATCAACGAGAAGAATGTCTTTTACATTACTATCTCCTTGCAAAATTCCGCCTTGGATAGCCGCACCCATTGCTACGACTTCGTCTGGATTCATTCCTCTGTGAGGTTCTTTCGCGAAGATTCGTTTTACTTTTTCTTGAACGGCTGGCATACGAGTCATACCACCGACTAGGATCACTTCCTCGATGTCGCTTGGCATGATTTTTGCATCTTCCATCGCTTTTTGACATGGTTCTTCTGTTCGTTCTATCAATTCCATAACGAGATCCTCGAGTTTGCTTCGTGTGAGTTTCATCTCAAAATGTTTCGGACCGCTTGCGTCTGAAGTAATGAACGGAAGAGAAATTGTTGTTTCGTGAACTGTTGAAAGTTCACATTTAGCTTTTTCAGCCGCTTCAATCAAGCGTTGCAAAGCCATCTTGTCTTTGCTGAGGTCGATGCCTTGGTCTTTTTTAAATTCATCTATTAAGTGCTGCATAATTTGGCGATCGAAATCATCACCACCGAGCTGAGTGTCTCCGTTTGTAGCTTTTACTTGAAACACACCTTCTCCCATTTCCAATATAGAAACATCAAATGTTCCACCACCGAGATCGTATACGACGACTGTTTTGTCTCCTTTTTTATCAAGACCGTATGCGAGTGCTGCTGCTGTTGGTTCGTTTATAATTCTTTTTACGTCTAGGCCTGCGATCTTGCCGGCGTCTTTTGTAGCTTGGCGCTGTGAGTCGTTGAAGTACGCGGGAACTGTGATTACGGCTTCTGTGACTGGGTGGCCGAGGTAACTTTCTGCATCTGCCTTTAATTTTTGAAGGACCATTGCTGAGATTTCAGCCGGTCTTCTTTGCTTACCTTCCAGGACTATTTCCACTTCACCGCCTTTACCTTTCACGCATTTGAAAGCGACGTTTTTAACATCTTTTTCGGCTTCGTCGTATTGGCGTCCGATGAAGCGTTTAGCTGAGTAAATAGTGTTTTCTGTGTTTGTTACCATTTGGCGTTTTGCAGTGACACCGACCATTCTGTTGCCGTCTTTTATTGCGACGACTGATGGCGTTGTACGCGCGCCTTCTACGTTAGGGATTACGGTGACTTCACCACCTTCCATAACGGATACGCATGAGTTTGTTGTTCCTAAGTCGATTCCTATGATTTTTGACATATGTTGGTTGTTATAATTTAAGGTTGAGTTCGAACTAAGGTGAACGCTTTCTGGTTAGTTCGAACTTGATTTAGCACTCTCTATTATAGAGTGCTAGTTTCGTGTGGTCAATAGTTTTTTTAATAGAGTTGTTTTTTGTGTTTTTTTATTCTCCCATTCCAACTTTTACTTTTGCAGGGCGAACTAGGTATGCGCCGAGCATATACCCCGGTTCCAATACTTCTATTACTTTGTCTTTTGGTCCTTTGTCTTGCATTACGGCTTCGTGGAGGCGTGGATCGAATGTTTCATTCAAAGCTTTTATTTCCGTAAGACCTGTTTTTTGTAATGATTGTTCGATTTGAGCGAAGATTATTGTGACTCCCGAAACCCATTCATTTAAATTTTGTGGAAGATCTTTTGGAGTGTGAGTGATTGCGCGTTTAGCATTTTGCAAAGAGGGGAGTATTGACTGAATCAACTCTATGTTTGCAAAAAGTGCCATACGAGAGCGATCTTCTTCGGTGCGACGTTTTAAATTTTCCATATCCGCGATAGCTCGACGTCCGACTTCTGTCATTTGAGTGAGTTTTTCTTCGGTTTCTTTTAGTTTGTTTAAGGCTTCTTCAAGCTCTTTCTCTAATTTTTTCGTTTTTTCTCCAGCGTTTTCTTTTTTAGCTTTTTCAAGGGCTTCTAATAATGGGTCTTTAGGGATTTTTTTATTGTTGGCTGACATTTAAAAAGGTTATTGTTCGAGTAAAGATTTAATTTGTTCTAACATTGCAATATTGAATGGATAATTCATTCTTTTTTGTCCGAGAAGTCCGATGTATCCTTCAAATCCGCGAACTGAATATTTTGTTGCGATAATTGAGCAGGATTGTATTTGAGGAATGATATTTTCTTCACCTATGAATGCTTTTATTCCGTCATTAACATTGAGTTTTTTGAGTGTGTTTATAAAATTGTCGCTATGTTCGAAAACTTCAAGTACTTGACTTGCTTGTACAGCATCTGCTGAAAACTCAGGTTGTCTTAGTATGTTGGAAACGCCTAAATAAAATGTGCGATCAGAGTCCGGTACCGTTGCGAAGCTGGCGGTGTTTGTGGCTCTGGAGAGCAGTTTTACGGCGTCGTAGATAAATTCTTTTGCTTTTTCTTTGGTGTATTCTTCGCGTAGTGCTTTGAGTACTTTTACAGCTTCTTTGCGAGCTTGTTCATAGTCCGCAATTTCATTTATAAACTCGCGATAGCCCAAGTCGGTTGGTATTCTGCCTGCCGACGTATGCGGTTGATAAATTAAACCTTCTTCTTCCAATGCGGCCATATCGTTTCGGATTGTTGCAGGGGATACATGAAAATTAAATTTTAAAATTACTGTGTTTGATCCCACTGGTTCTGCGGTATCTACGAAATGTTGAACGATTGCTCGTAGGACTTGTTGTTTTCTTTTATCTGTCATATTTAGATTCTTGGAATCTTTAAATTAGCGCTCCTAAGTTTACAGTGCTAAAGTTTTTTTGGCAAGTAGTTTGACTAAAACTTTGGATATTGTAGGCTTGTGAACGAATTTTATTTAAAGATATGTCTAATTGGTACAGGCCTAGTGGTAATTTTGGAAAAGAAAATTTCAGTTTGATTTATTGTAATAATAAATTGAGAAATTTGGGGAATGATTCTCGAGCTGATGTTGTTCAATTAAATTTGAAAAAATTTGGTGCCGTGGACGATATTATTCTTGAAGTTAGAGAAGGATTTGAGTGTTTGAGGCTTGGTGAGGCATCTCTTAATGAAGAGGGATCTGGATGTTTACCTGGTTTGTGTGCCTTTATAAAAAATACTTCTTCGGATTCTTCGAAAAAAGTATTTGAAGTTTTATCTGTTACTTCTTCAAAAGGAGAAATTTTACGTCCTCAAGACTATTCTGCGGAAATAGTTTCCGCTGTAGAGTCTTTGTTGTAGGCGTTAGCTTCTGATTAA
>CAYURU010000048.1:0-4433 GCA_964447085.1 uncultured Candidatus Peribacteria bacterium
ACAATCTCCACTGATGTAGATCCCTCACTCCCAACTTCCGATATAATCCGTACGCCCTTTTTTCCGTTATGTCCTTTCTCTGCCATCACTCTTGCGAGCTCTTGTTTAAATTTTGGATAACTGGTCGCCAAGTCACCATTAATATCCCAATCATTCGTTGTTTTTAATATCTTATCCATTTTATCTCGAATATCTGGAGAAGTTTTATCTTCTTTGATTCGAGGAAGTGCATTCTTAAACGCTCCTATTATATCTCCAGATCTTGGACTTACTCCTTTGAAAGAAACCCCGTTTAGAACAATCTCTACATATGGAAATCTTCCCTGTTCAATTCCTGATGTAATCAATATATCCGTATTTTCATCATATTTATTTTCCACCATCACTCTTGCGAGTTGTTGTTTAAATTGCGGAGTCGTTAATAATTCTGGGACCCTTACGTTCCACAGCTCATTGTTATCTAATATTTCATCCATTTTCTGTTTTAACTTTGAATCAATATCGTTTTGGGAAACTTTTTCAAGAGCAGAATTGAATGATAAATGTGCACTCAAAGATTCATTACTTGTAAACACTTTGCCGTCTAATATAATCCTTGTCGTGAATTTGCTACCTGATTGAACTTCTTGTACGACCACTTTGGTGTTTTCGTCATACCCTTTTTCCACCAAGACTCTTGCAAGAGATTGGATTGATTCTTTTTTAAACTCTGTCGCTTGCTCAAAACTCCACGATTCACTGGCTTTTATCATTTTTTCATATTTAGCTTTTTCACCTGGTGATTTTTTGGCGTTTTCCTCTACAGAATTTAATGCATCTTCAAAAGCAACTTTTTCACTGATTCCCTTGCCCACAATCCTCTTCCCATCCAATACAATCGTAACAATGTTTAAAGATCCTGAAGTTTCTAATGATACTGAAACACCCGTGTCTTTGTCATACCCTTTCTCTTCCATCGTGTGCGCTAATTGTTTTTTTGAAACTTCATTGTTTAAACCTTTTGCGTTCTCGAAACTTCGCGAATCTTTTTTATCTAAAGCATCAAATATTTCTTGTTCATCTCCTGACAGCACAATCGTCACATTTTCTACCGACGGAGTTTTTCTAGCCGCATTGAATTTATTAGCGTTTGAGGTAGATGAGTTCTTGATTGTAAGAGAACCTGGGGTTACCAGAGTTCGAGTTTCCCCAGTAATCTTTTCCAAAGTTTCTTTAAATGCACTCATTTCGTCCGCGCTACCTTTATCCGCTTTGTACTCTTTGTCCCCGATTTTAATTATTACAAACTTCAATCCATCGGAATTCTCTACACCCACCGATACATGTGCTTTTTCATAGCAATCGGCTTCCGCCATCGCTCTTGCAAGTTGCAACTTTGTTTCTTGAGAATCTAATGTACTTGTATTGCTAAACTCCCATTCGGAACTAGATTCAAAAATTTTCCCCATTCTCTTTTTTTCAATTTGACTGAGCGTATTTCCATCAATGCTCTCCAAAAGTTTTTGATACGCTTCTTCCGGATCGCCTTTGTCACTCTTTCCTGTATATTCTTTCCCATCCAAAACCACGGTTGCCGTGATTCCATCTTTTGTTTGTTCTAATTTAAAATCAACCTTCGTGTCGTCTTTATATCCATTAGAAGCCATTTTTTCGCTAAGCTTGCTTGAAAAACCTGTTGGTAAATATTCTGTTGTTTTCGGGATATTCCATTTATCAGATTTTGATTCTATATCACTCTTATCACTTCCTTCTTGTGCCGTCTCTTCCGGGTTCACTTTATTGAGTTTTACATAATCTTTAAAGGCTTTCTGAAGCTCTCCTTTATCTATTGTGATGCGATTACTGTGGTTCTCTAGTGCTCCTAAATCCTCATCAACTTTCTTGCCCATTACACCTTCCGCCAGAGTGTAAAGACTTTGCGGAATAATAGTTGATCCTTTCATAAATTTTTCAACTCCCAGTGCTCTCAAAAATCTTCCTTCCAAACTTAATATCAACTCCTTACGAGCATAATCTCTTTTTTGAGCTGGAGAGTTTTTCAATTCTTCTGGATAACGAAGAGCAAACGAGATGTCTCCGGATAATTTGTTCGCTGTATCGTCTATGTCTCCTGGAGTAAACCTGTCAAAATTTAATCTTTCTTTTGATAAATCTTGTAAATTTTTAAGTTTATATAAATCTTCTGCAATAAATTTATTTATTGATGCAGTAGAATTTCCCACAAAAGTCTTTATTTCTTCTGGCGTAAGTTTAGTTTTCCCAGCAACTTTCATCTCATCCGCAAGTGTATCGCGAATAAAAGCCTCCGTATGTTCCATGACTCTTATATCGGTACCTGTCGGCAAATCAATTTTTGCGTTTCCGATACTTATTGAAAGAGAATTGGGAACTATGTTTATTTGCGTAGATGCAAAATCTTCACGCTCACGATCTTCTTTAACTGTCAAAAATTTCTCCGCCTCTTTTTCCGCTTCGACTAGAATCTTTATTAGAAGATCACCCCTCTCAAGCTCCTCTTTATCGCCTTTGGCTTGCTCCATCGCCTTTTTGACTGAATCTTCTATAAGCGGAACATAGTCAGTCTCAGGAAGAGTAACCTGATTCCCGTCTACATCTAGAGCTGGAGGACTTTCTATTAACAATTTTGTTGCTTCATCCACCAATGCTTTTTCTTCTTCCGGAGTTAAAGGAATCTTTTCGCCTGTTTCTTCAGTTTCCGGGACATCATCTCGCTGAGAAGCGTCCTCATGAGGACCTTCCGGTGACTGAAACACTAATCTATTTGGTTTGAATAATTCGAACATTTTTGTTTTATAAATTGGCTAACTCTTTCTCTAACGCAAGCAAATCCATTTCTTCTTGTTCAGCAAATATTTTCTCAACATTTTGAACATTTTTTCTATTATTTGATGCATTAAAAGCCTTTAATTCAGAAATAAAATCAGGGTTGTTTCTGATGATGTAAGTGAGTATCTCTACTTGTTTTTGGATAATTCCTTCTAAATATGACAAAAATTCTTCCTTTGTTTTTTCGTCCATAAAAGGATACGCCTCCTCTAATTTTTTCTTTGTATCAGGAGACAATATAAACACCTTGCTGATAAGTTCTTTGATTTCTGCCATCTGGTTATTATATCACAAATAAGGAGTATTTCCAAGAAGGAACCACCTAAAAATGATTGGGCTAACTAGGCTGTCCAGCGGGACGCGGACTATGACAATACTGGAAAATATCTTGGGGAAATATCTCGGGGAAGGGGAAATTTTAGTAAACCGTAGTTTTTATGTTTTTCACTGTAGTTGGAGTCGTGGAAGCGGAAAGTTTTTCATTGAGCAAGGAGAGAATTTTTTGTTTTTTTATAGTGAGTTCAGAGGCTACTATCGAACTAGAAACTCCTATGGTAAGAATTCCGTCTTTGTAGAAACGCACTCGAACTTCATTTTTGATGGTTGGATGACCTGCAAAAACTTCCGGGAGGAGCGATTCAAAAGCAGAACAAACCGAGATTGCTTTAAATTCTTTTGCGATGCCCTTTGAAGCTGCGGCGCGAGGGATTAAACTTTGGAGCGGAACGAAATTCATCGTTTTTTATTTAAACTTTTGTATTGTAAATTTGTGCGATTTCTTTCGCCATTTTATCCCAAGAAAAATCTTTTACTCTATTAAAACCATTTTGAATAAGTCTCCATTGAAGACTTTGATCACTTATAACTTGTTCAATCTTCGCTGCCATATCGACCGGGTCCAGAGGATTAAAGAAAACTGCATTTTGTTCTCCTGCAATCTCCGGGATAGAGGAAACGCTTGAAGCGCAAACCGCCGTTCCACATTGCATAGCTTCCAAAACCGGCAAACCAAATCCTTCATACAAAGAAGGGAAAACATACGCCAACGAAAGATTATATAGTGCGATCAAATCTTCTTCGGTCACAAGTCCGGTAAAAACAACTTTGCCTTGCACGGCCTGGTGGAAAACCTCCTCATTTACTTCCGGATAAAGTGGGTCATCTTTGCCGGTAATCACGAGTTTCAAATCCGGATTTTTGGCTGTGAGAATCTTGAACGCATCAATCAACCGAACGAGATTTTTGTGATAACGATGAACGCCTGTATAGAGCAAATACGGCTTGGTGATGCCATATTTTTCAAATAAAGTTTTTGAGGCTTCGTCTCTTTGTTGATCGTTGAGCGGATGGAATTCGTCGTTTACCCCTTCATAAATCACTTGGATTTTGTCTTCGGGCGCTTGAAAAATGTTCTTCAAATCTTGCTTGGTGTTGTTTGAAACCGCGATGATTTTTTTGGATTTTTGGATCGCGCTCTTAATAACTTTTTGATAAGCGAGACGGTAGGGAAGTCCTTTCATTTTTTTCCCCGGGAAAAGTGTGTGAGTGATGTCGTGGATCGTAACTACAAATGGTTTTTTGTAACG
>CAYURU010000048.1:4533-6856 GCA_964447085.1 uncultured Candidatus Peribacteria bacterium
GGAAAAGTGTGTGAGTGATGTCGTGGATCGTAACTACAAATGGTTTTTTGTAACGGATTGGGGCGTTGAAATGAGTAAAGTGCATCAAGTCGAGATGTTGGGAGTTGAGAATACTGAGAAATTTTGTCTGTTCTGCTATCGAATAATGCTCTGCATTTACAAGAACTTTTGTAAAATTTGGAGCGGATGGTGTAAAAGCCGAAAATTCCGGATCATTAAAAAAGAGAACATATTCGTTTTTTGCCACGAGTTCGTTTCCTTCTATTGAAAGCTTTTGTAAATTCTTCACTAGTTCAAAAGTGTATCGGCCAATGCCGGTGAATGAGCTCTTAAACATTCTGCAGTCTATTCCTATGCGCATAGAGTTCGGGACTTAAGTATAAGGGTATGTGAAGTCCGGGACTTTCATAAAATAGGTTTATCACAGTTGATCGTTTTAGTGAAGATTTTTGACTGGACGTAAAAAAGCGTAAATTCTCTTGTGTTTACGGATGAAATACTTTAAATTCTCACTGCGTTTCGGTATAATCGAAACAGTTAGTGACATTTCTTTTGACAACTTATTCACGACTTTAAGGAGCGGTAGTTCAGCTGGTTAGAACGCCACACTGTCACTGTGGAGGTCACGGGTTCGAACCCCGTCCGTTCCGCCATTTATATTTAATGGCTGTCATCTGCTTAGGCGCTACACTGCCACTTTCGGTGGTCTCCGGTTCGAACCCCGTCCGCTTAAACCATTTAGACCGCTAATGTTTTACGAGTTCTGGTAGCTGTATGACTTTTTCATTGATTTCCAGAAAATGTCTTTGTCAATGCAGTGGGGATTTGAACCGTCACAACTTTGGTTTTCGATGAGATTTCCGTATTTGGCAAAAGTGTTTTGGTCTTCGTATTCGTATGGGTTGGAATTCAGTTTCGCTACAACGGCGGCGTGGGCTTTGTCGACATTGCCTCCGTGTTTTGATAATTCTTCTTGCATTCCTAAATTGTATGCGCGAACTAAGCCGCGGAATTCTTTTGATTTAGCTTCTTTTTTCACAGTATCGATAGCTTCACCCAAAATCGCGGTAACAGGAGCTTCCGCAGGAGAATTCACAAGTTCCAAAAGTTCTCCGAACGCCTCGTCTTTTGCATAATCCATCGCCTTACCCCAAGCTTCATCTTTTAAATAATCTTTTACCTTATCAGCGTTTCGTTCAAAGTCCTGTTGTTTCTCACTCAAACCCTTTTCGATCGCCGCCTGACGCTCGAGCATGCGTTCGTAGAATAAAAGCTGTTCGTCTAATTTCTTTTCAGTTTCGGTCGGATTTGAATTCCAAAACTTCAAATAATCAATTCCGTTGCCGAGTTTTTCGTCCCAACGAAGTTTCACAATCTCGCGCGGATCCATGTTTTCGATGTCATTTTTTGGATCGTTTTTGAACGCCAACATGTCGCGCATTGTTTCGTATTCTTTTTGAGTCATACTGTTTCCTTGTTCGCGGAGACGATCGTTGAGCGCCACGAGCGCGTCTTTTGTTTTTTCATCGATTTTTCCGGAGTAGTAATCCATTCTCGTTTCTTTGTTCATCGGATCGGCAAGCGAAGCATATTCATTTTTTGTTTCGTCGTTCATTACGTCCAAAATATCGTTGCGTTTTTGTTCGAGTTCATCGAGTTGTTTTTGTAATCCTTCGTCCGGTTCACGAGCCAATTCTTCTTTCAAAATTGCTATTTGCTCATCAACTTCGAGTACATTTTTTGAAGTCACTTTGCTTGAAAGTTCGCTCTGGCAACGAGCCTTGTCGGAGCCTGTGAGTTTTTGACAACCACTTGGATTTACATTTTTGATTGAAGCCTCCAAATAACATTCTTCTTTTGTATATGAGAAAGCACCTCCTTGTATATTTTCACAAACGCCCAGATCTCCCGTATTGGTCGCGACTTGCATATAACATTTATCTTTTGGTGGATTTGAGCCCGCGTCTGCGAAGTCGGCGCCTTTAATTTTTTCACAGCCCGATGCGTCTCCAGCCTGAACAGCGGCTGACTGATAACAGTGATCTGAATCCGGAATAAACAAACAAGAAATTTCAATCGCTTCACTCATACAACCCGTCATAAAAATCATCAATAGTGGTAGAGTTAAAAATTTCCCGGTTTTTTTAAATTTAAAAGCAAGCATTAAAATTCCAAACACAAAAACCAATCCAAGTATGAATAATGCGGTCGGCAAGAGGGGATAACCAATATATGAAATCACAGCTTTACCAAGCTCTGTGTATCTATTTTCGTGATTTACAAGCTGATTTCCCAAAAATACCCAAGGCAAAATAGCTATAAC
>CAYURU010000049.1:0-6686 GCA_964447085.1 uncultured Candidatus Peribacteria bacterium
AAATTAGACATCTTCAATGAGCCACTTGAGTACATTGATTTAAGAATAACAGGAGAAAGTGGCGACAAAATAATATACAAGAGAAGGAAATAAAAAGCGCCTGCTGTCAACCTTACGTAATTCCAAAAAAGGCGTTTTTCTGATATAATCACTTCAGTAAAAATAAATATAAACATACAAATATGTCACAAGCTTCCAAATTGGCGCTAATAAAAGAAATGCTCGAATCAGCAGAGAGCAATTTACGAAGTGCTAAACAAATGATCACAGAATTAGTAGGCCCCGGAGATAAAAATCTATACGCAAAAAAGGCAGAATCAATAGATATGGATGATCACGAAGATAATGGTGAAGATAAAATTGTAGAAGGAGTTTTCGACGGAGAAAAAATGCAGGATAAAAATGAAAAGACATTCCCGGTCCCAGCAAACTATGCTTCAAAATCAAAACTCGTACCTGGAGACGTATTAAAATTAACAATCAAAGCAGATGGTTCATTTGTGTATAAACAAATCGGACCGGTTGAAAGAAAAAAAGTAGTTGGAGTCCTCACATACGAAGACGGCCAATACAAAGTAATGGCAAATGCAAAAGCATACAAAGTACTATTAGCTTCTGTCACATACCATAAGGCTGAAATTGGCGATCAGGTAACATTAATCATCCCTGAGGTCGAAGATTCAGAATACGGTGCAATCGAAGCAGTAATTCCAAAAGACATCACAGACCTCAACACAGAGGGCGAATTTTAATATTAAATTTTAAACAAAAAAACAATGGACGAAAATACATTAGATCCAAATACAACAGATCAAAACACACAAAATCAACCAGTCTCTAACACTCAAGAACCAGAACAAATTCCAACAATAAATTTGGAAACTGGTGAAATGACAAATACTCAAGACACAGAAATGGCGCAACCAACAGAAACCCCTCAGCCAACAGAGATGGCGCAACCAATTCAACCAAGTGAGGACACATTAAATGTAACTATACCAACCGAAACAGTTCAACCAGCAGAAGCACCTATAATGGAAGAACCTGAACCTGCAATGGATTTGGGTCAAGAGCCTGCCCCTGTAGAAACTACAGAATCAGCTGCAACATTAGAATCAGCTGCAACCTTGGAACCAACCGCAACAGTAGAAACAGCGACAGCCACCCCAACCGAAAACGCAACAACATCTACAATTCCAGTAGGAAACACAGACAAAACTACAAAAATTCTAAAAATAGCAGTTCCAGTAATTGTGATACTTATAGTAGTAGTCGGAGGATACTTTGCTTATGCTAAACTCTTCGGAGGAGCTGAATCATCAATGGGACAAGAAACAACCGACAATATTCCAAATTTCTTGAACACAGCAGATGAAAATGAAGAAATCCCTGAAGAATATCAGGAAGCATTGGAAGATTTAATGGAAACATCCGAAACGTCGAATGAAACTTCAACCGAACCTGAATTGACGACATCTGAAACCTCAACAGAGACTGAATTAACAACAGAAACTGCAGAGACTCCAACGGCTCAGGAAACAGTTCAGGAAGAAGAACAACCAAAAGTTAAAGTTCCAAGAATCTAAGAATCTGATATATTGTTGCCATGAAATTCTCGTGGAACAAAACAGATAAACCAATAGTTTGCTTAGCGCCAATGGCCGGATTTACCGATTCCGCTTTTCGCCAAATAGTAAAAAGCATTACACCTGAAGTAATCTGTTTTTCCGAGCTTACAAGTATAAATGCTATACAACACAACAGCGAGAAAACGATAAAAATGCTCGAATTTTCAGAGAAAGAACAGCCACTAATAATGCAATTTTTCGGAAACGATATAGAAGCTTTTATCAAAGCGGCTCAAAAACTAGAAAGCCTGGGATCATCTGCAGGAATAGATATAAATATGGGCTGTCCAGCACCAAAAATAACCAAAAATTGCTATGGATCAGCGCTTCTCGAACATCCTGAGACCGCCGCAAAAATAGTGGAAAACCTTTCAAAAGCCACTTCCCTACCAATTTCAGTAAAAATGAGAATTGGGTACAAATCTTACGACGAAGAAAAATTTAAAAAAACAGTAAAACTACTCGAGAAAGCTGGAGCCAAAGCCATAACTATACACGGACGAACAACTAAACAAGGATACTCGGGAAAAGCAAATTTCGAACCCATTTATCTAGCAAAAGAAATAGTAAAAATCCCGGTGATAGGAAATGGAGACATTACAACAGTAGAAGAAGCTATCAACAAACTCACAAGCCCTGACGGGAAAACAACGCTCGACGGACTTATGATCGGTCGCGCAACAATAGGAAATCCTTGGATATTAAAAGATATCTACAACGCACTACACAAAATCAAACAAACCACTTCAAAAAGCAATTCTGTGGGAACTTCTGGGGGGACTTCTGGTGAAACTTCTACAAACACTTCTGGCAGAACTTCTACCAACACTTCCCTATCTTTCGCAAAAAAACTCCCAACAATAAAAAAACACTTCAAACTGGCCCTGAAATTTCACGGAGAAAAAGTCGGACTCCTCGAGATGAGAAAACACTTGGGAAGCTATCTCTCAGGAATCCCAAATGCATCGACTTACAGAAGTGAAATTTTTCGCGAAGACAACCCGGAAAAAGTGATAGAAATGCTAGAAAAAATAGGCAAAATTTAACCATTGGCACACTTAAAATCCAAGCAACTCTTCGTCTGCTAGCTTTGCCTATCACGCCCTTGCGCGCACCCCTGTTTTTATGATATAATAACAAGATAAAAATAAATACAAATATGTACAAATTAGATAAAATCTTTCGAACAGCAGTTAAATACAAAGCCTCGGATATTTTTATATCATCCGGAGCAAAGCCATCTCTCCGTATCAATGGAGATATTATCGTGATTGAAGATCACGAAATTATGACGAAAAAAATTACGGAAGAATATCTACTAGAGCTTTTAACAGAAGAGCAAAAGAAAATTTTTGAAAAGAGTTTGGACATGGATTTCTCTATAGAAATTCAAGATATTGCAAGATTCAGAGTAAATATATTCGTTCAAAGAAGAGGTATTTCAGCCGCATTTAGATTGATCCCGGAAAATCCAATGACATTGGACGATCTTGGAATGCCTCCTCAATTGAAAAAAATCGCCACAATGAAAAAAGGATTAGTCATAGTGACAGGGGCAACAGGCTCAGGAAAATCTACGACAATGGCGGCAATCTTGAATGAGATAAATAAAAATTCAAAAAAACACATAATCACAATAGAAGATCCTATTGAGTACGTTCACAAAAATCAGCAATCAATCGTGGAACAAAGAGAAGTTGGCGTCCACACAATAAGTTTTCAGAAAGCTCTAAAATCAGTACTCAGAGAAAACCCAGATGTTGTAATGATCGGAGAAATGAGAGATTTGGAAAGTATAAAATTAGCAATTACAGCCGCTGAAACAGGACAACTTGTGATTACAACATTGCATACAAATGGGTGTGCGAATTCTATAAACAGAATCGTAGATTCATTCCCTCCGGAACAACAAAACCAAGTTCGCTCACAATTATCTGAATCATTGGTGGCGGTCGTGTGGCAAACATTGATCAAAACAAAAGATAAGAAAGGGCGAATAGCGGCCCTTGAAATTATGTTTAATAACAACGCCATAGCAAATATGATCAGAAAATCATCTACACACCAAATTAATTCAGTGATCGAAACATCGACAAAAGAAGGAATGCAAACTATGAAAAAAGCAGTTACGGACTTGTTCCACACAGGATTGATTAGTGAAGAATCCGCATTAGAAAATATTCCTAAAGATTTTGACGCATAAATTTAAATAAATTTTGCATAAATGCATAAATAAAAAACAATGATGAAAAAATTCTCAAAAATAATGATAGTTTTATCACTCGTCCTCACAATAGGGACAGGATTTGCTTTTAATACAGCATTCGCAGAACCAAGCCCTGAAGCTGCCTCCAAAGCTGCCGCAACTACATTAAAAGAACAACAGTTTGATGTAACTAAATATTTGAACTTGGAGAAAGACACAGATGGTAAAGCACAACAAGGACAATCATACTTCAAAGCAAAAGGAGTAAGTCCAACGGTAGCATTCATAGTTAAATTAATTGAATTGGCAGTAAAAATAGCTGGAACACTAGCGGTCACATTAATGATCGTCACAGGATTAGCAATGATATTCTCGCAAGGGAATCAAAACATGGTTGAGAAATCAAAACAAATGTTTATGTACGAAATAATAGGAATTATCGTGATATTTGTATCATATGTCGTTGTCACATTCGTCCAAAGCATATTTATAACGACTTAATTAAACGTAATAAATGAAAAAGAAATTTACAAAAAAAATAACCCTTCTGATATTAACGATACTGTTAACCTTAAACATGTCCACAGCAATGGCGGAAGGTCAATATTTTAATGGAGTAAGAAATGCATTGGATAAACCTATTGACGATAGTGATGTCAACGCAATCAATACAACCATCAACGATCTTTCAAGCGAAGAAAACGCATGTATAAAACTAGATGAAATGAATCAAATAACAGCTGTGATTGAAGAACCTTTGGACTTTGTCGGGACAGAAAAAGAAAGTGGCATGAGAAATTGTGTAAGAGTAACCATTTGCGCATCACGAGCGGCTATAGGAAAAGGAACAGAGTGTGTGACACTATTAAACAAAGCTGACATCACAAAACCAGAAATAAATACAGATTTTTTTACCGTCACATACAACCCAGTTCAAGTATTTATGTCTCAATCAGGAGTAGAAATGCTATACGCTTACATCGGAGCAATTTATAGATGGGGAGCAAGTATAATAGGTGTAATAGCTGTATTGGTCATAGTGATATCAGGCATCCAAATTTCAGCAGCAGGAGGAGAACAAGGAGCAGTCACAAGCGCAAAAACAAGAATAACTCAATCATTAATAGGAATAGTCGTATTGTTTCTGTCAGGAATTATCCTCTACACAATCAACCCAACATTCTTCACCGCAACAATACCCGAAGAAGAAACTCAAACAACAACACAATAATGAAAAAAATAATATCAACAATCATAGCAGTATTAGCAACATATAACTCCGCATTCGCGGAAGGAATTGCAATCCCAAAAATAGGTGGATTACCAGGGCCATCATCAAGCCAACAAGCTGGATCCATCAGGACTTGGTTTGCAGAAACATTGCTTCCTGGATGGGCCGGCGGATTGATTGGATTCGTGGGGACTGTGGCATTATTAATGCTAATCATAAGTGGCGTCAGATATCTCATGGCATACACAAACGAAGAAGCCGCAACCGGAGCTAAAAAAAATATGATTTATTCAATAATTGGACTTTTGATAGCAGTATTTTCATACACAATCGTCGCAATCATCGCCAACCTAAAAATGTAAAATGAAAAATTTACTTAAAAAACTAGCAATATACTTCACTATAATTTTCACAATAATTGGTTTGAATTGTGCAATTTTGGGAATAGCTAATCTGAATGTGGCAAACGCTTCAACTATAACAGAAAGTGTAGATAAACTATTGCCACAAAAAATAAACACAGACCTAATTGAAGAACCTACAGGAGACGCCTTGGGGCAAATACAAGAAGGATGGAGATATAAAGAACTCACAAACAAATCATTCGCAGAAATAGTAGCATACATCATAAGAACTATACTTTACCTAGTAAGCACTTTGACAGTCATCGCATTAATAGTCGTCGGAGTCATGTATCTCACCGGTAGCTTAAGCGAAGACAATATATCAAAAGCAAAAAAAATATTTGGTTACGTCGCAATAGGAATAATAATTATATCAGCATCATACGGAATCGTTGCGGGAATACTTGAAATAAATTTTTTCTAAAATGAAAAAAATATTAAAACAATTAGCGATAATAGGATTGGTAATCGGATGCGCGACAGCATTTATGGCATCGACAGGGTTTGGCTATTCGATCCCAGAACAATACAGACCGGACAACGCACCTTTTGCGATTAATTTTGAAAACAATAAAACTGACACTCCGGAAGCACCACTTATTTTTATTCTTCAAATAATATCTGGAACACTTCTATACATCGCGGCTCCATTGGCGGTTATCGCAATAGTGATGTCAGCGTTTGGTATTGTATCAAGCACAGGAGAAGCTGAAAAAATTGAGGGAAGCAAAAAACAATTAAAATGGGCTATTTTAGGACTACTTCTAATAATATTCTCTTACGCAATAGTCAAAGCAATTATCACAATTGCCTTCGAGAGTTTCGAACAAAAAGAAACAACCGAAGCCTCCGGAGAAGCAGCGCAATCTGCATCAGAAGCATCACTAATAAAAATCGAAGACTACATCGCCTAATTCTCCCTACTCCAACCTCGGAAACAATGGATCGCCTTTTTGAACTTTGTGTCCGTCTTTTAAGAATCCAAAATATTCGCCATATCCGGAATTTCCCAAGGTCAGCCCAAGCATTTCAAGAACAACCGAAGCCTTGCCGGGAATAATAGGAATCATCATCAAAGCGGAATTTCTAACAATCTCAAGAAGATTATAAAGTACGGCTTCGCAAGCAGATTGATCGGTCTTCGCAAGAGCCCAAGGCTTCTGTTCATCAACATATTTATTTCCAAAAGCTAACAATTCCAAAGCACTTTCAACAGC
>CAYURU010000050.1:0-6473 GCA_964447085.1 uncultured Candidatus Peribacteria bacterium
CTAACAAAAAAAGTCCTCACTCGCAAGAACTTCAACTTAACAAGAATATAGAAATCATTTTCTCACAACTTCTTCACAACAGCATTTATTTCTTCACAACAACATTCCCAGTTTCGATAACATATGCAATGTTACCAGGATTCACCATATTTCGCACTTTTCTTGAACCACGAATAGAGTCCAAAGCACGCACTTGAGATAATTTCATATCTTTTATTTCGCGTTGTTTAATAAGTTCCTGCTGTTCGTCATCAAGCTTGTCGAGAGTATATCCCTTTGTGATTTCGTTTGTAGATGACATAAGAGTAATAAGAGTAATCAAACAAACTGAAACAACTAACGAAACCAGAAGGAAATATGGACTTAATTTAAATTGGAAAGCACGAGAAGGCAGAAGTTTTTTAATCAAACTCCTTCTGAAAGTCGTACCTCTTTCTAGTACAAGTTGAGACATTTTTAGGACAAGGGTAAGGGTATTTTTTTGGCTTCAGATAGGGATTCCAGCTATCATCTATGTACTTACAACAACTTCGTAACAACTCTTAATTTCGCACTTCTAGCTCTTGGGTTTTCTAGTATTTCTTTATCACTTGGAACGACAGGCTTCTTGGTAATCAATTCAATAACAGGAGTTCCTCTGCATACACATCTCATAATTTCCTTTGGACACACACAGCTCTTCGCTAATTCTTTAAAGAAATGCTTCACGATTCGATCCTCAAGCGAGTGGTATGAAATAACCGCCACTCTCCCACCTTTTTTTATAGAGTCGATCGACCCGTCGAGCGCTTCTTTAAGAGCATTTAACTCATCATTTACCGCTATACGTAGTGCCTGAAACGTCTGCGTCGCAGGATGATGATGTTTACTTTTCTTAGAAAACTTTTTAGGGAATATACTTTCGATTGCGTCAGCCAATTGTTTAGTGGTCTCAAATTTTTTATCTCGCCTTCTCTCACAAATCATCTTTGCAATTCTTCGCGAAAACCTTTCTTCGCCATACAAATATATGAGATCAGCCAAGTCCTTTTCTTTGTAGTTATTAACTATATCCCAAGCTGTTAATTTCTGTGTCTTGGAATATCTCATATCGAGCGGTCCATCTTTCATAAAAGAAAAACCTCTTTCGGCCTCATCTACGTGAGGAGAACTAATACCGAGATCAAATAGAATCGCATCTACTCCGTTAAATTTCTTTCCTTTTAAAGCTTCTTCTACCCTGTTTTTTAAAGATCGGAAATTATCGTGAATCAAAACTATGTTTTCGAATTTTTTTAATCTCTTTTTAGCTTCTTTGAGATTCACTTCATCCTGATCAAACCCAATAAGAAGTCCTTTTTTACCAATTTTTTCGAGCATTCCAAGAGCGTGTCCACCAAGCCCAAGAGTTGCATCTACAACCACCTCCCCACTCTTCAAATCCAACAACTTATAAACTTCTTCTTTTAGTACCGAAATATGCTCCATTTTCTTCTGTTAATTCGTTGCCAGTGTTCAAAACTTGTGCACAACGTGTGTATAATTTTTTTACTCTTTCCTCTTCTCGATCAAAAATACTCATTTAAGGATAACCCGTCAATAAATCTTATCGTTTTAGTATACAAATAGTATACAGAAAACAGTTTTAACCCCAATTTTACTTCTGTTAAAAGCCATTCTAGCCAGGGTTTAATTTAAATTGCCAAAAAACCGAAGAGTTGTGCAACTTTTGTGAACACGTTGAGCGTTGCAAATATATGCTAATTGTGTTACAATAATGATGTAGGTAAAAAAAACAAATAACAAAAAAACACCATGAGATTCGAAAAAAATGACCCAGCCCCAAAACCAACCCCAGAAGATTTAAAAGGATTCCAACCTCCTCCAGGAATGGAACCAGAAGTATTAGACAGATCTTTCTTGGAAAGAAATATCGATACAAAAATCGATACAGGAAAAGTAGTAGCCAAGGAAAAAAGGAATATATTACAAACAAAAATAGGAACATGGGCAGAAATACTATCTAAAGTTGATAGCGCTCCATTAGAAGCATATCATTTATACATGGGATATGGAGACCCAGAAAGCGATGCTGATGATATTCCAGAGGAAGCATACGTAAAAATGTGGAATGCTAGAGCTAAAGAAGATCCAGAGGCCGCACTGCTTGAGGAAAGCAATATAGACATAGATTCATTAACTAAAACAGCCGAAAGATTGGCAATCAAAGATCCTGCAAGATTCCTAGAACTTACGTTTAATTTTATTTTCGACGCAAATAAAGATTCCGAAAGACCAGAGAGCCACTCAGTAGATATAAAAAATTACGACAGATTAGTATCTATCGCAAAAAATACATTAAAGAAAAAAGACCCAGAGGCGTATGAAGAATATAACAAAAAACAGAAGTTATACGAATAAAAAATTGAAGCATATATTATAATAAAAAAATCCTCCTCACATGGAGGATTTTTTATATGCCACCCCATCTTTACAAAAATTGACCTTTAATCCACAATATGTTTTAATACACTCTAATGAAAATCCATCAACGACTACAATCATTGCTTCTAGAAGCCGGCCTATCAGAGACCGACAATCTCGTGTACATAGAACTACTCAAACGCCCAGCTGAAACTCCATTCGACCTCGTAAAAAGGACCGGACTTCCAAAAACGACCGTATACAGAAGTATTGATCATCTTTCTCATTTAAGAATGGTTGCGCGCAATCAAAACGGAATCCTAACAGCGCTATCTCCAAAAAACCTCGTAGCTGAAATTCAAAAATCACGCAGACATTTGGGGAAAATAGCAAATCAACTTAAAGAAATTTCTCCATACCTAAAAACTCCAAGTGAAGAAATAGAAGTATTTGAAACCTACCACACACCAGACCAAATCAAAGAAATATATTTATTTATGTCTGAACTTCCCTACTCAACCAATCTTGATTTTGGCGATTTTGAAAACTTTATTCCTCTCACAGGAGGCATAGAAATAGGAAATAAATTCCGCGCAAACAGAGCAAAACACGCAACTCACAAAGCGATCTGCACCACATTCGGCAAATACACGAAATACTACACAACGCGCAAAGCGGAAAAGGAATTTAAAAGTCGTGTAAAGCTACTTAACAGCGATTTAAAAAACAATTTCATTACATTCTCCGACGATTCGGACTATGTACTTTTCAACAATACTGAAGACAAAGAAAATCCTCACGCAACATTGGTAAAATCAAAAACAATCGCGGACTTCCAACGCAAACAATTTGATTTTATTTCCCGTCAACTTGGGAACTAATTCAAGATAGAAAAATTTGGGAAAAGCTTTTTTTGACGCACTTTTTTAACGTTATATTATCGCTGTAGATCAACATATATCGTTATGTTATGAGCATTATAAACGAATGTAAAAACACCGGAGAAAAATTTATAATCCGCGACGAAGATTTTAAATTTTACGAAAAAATTTCACCAAAAATTAATGGGAAAATTTTTCTAATACCACCACCAACCCTAAGCCCACGAGAACGCGAAAAACGCAGACTTAGTTTTCGCAACGAACAAAAATTATATAGAAGAAAAAGTTCACTCTCCGGCAAAGAAATAATCACCTTGTTCCGCCCTGATTCTCAATTCAAAATATTCACTCACGATGAATGGTGGGGAGATTTATTCGACTCGATTTTGTTCGGACAAAATTATAATTTCGACAAAAAATTCTTCGAACAATTTTACGAATTACAACTAAAAGTTCCACGTCCTCCGCTAATAAATAACAAGGAGGAAAATTCGGAATATTGTAACTTCGCGGACAACAACAAAAATTGCTATATGTGTATAACTGCAAACGACAACGAAGATTGTTATTATAATTTTTTAGCCGTTGGAAATAAAGATTCAACCGACGGAGTTTGGTGCACAAATTCGGAACTTCTTTACGAATGCGTAGACTGCCAAGGATGCTATAATTCAAACTTTCTACAAAACTGTGAAAGCTGTCACGACTGCATGTTTTCATACAATTTAAAAAGCTGTGATCATTGCCTTTTTTGCGTAAATTTACACAACCAAAGCTACTGCATAAAAAATAAAAAAATATCAAAAGAAGAATACGAACGCGCCACAAAAAACATTTTCCAAAAACACAAAATAGACCTACTTACAACAGAATTTCAAAAAACTCTTTTACAATTTCCAACAAGGAAATTTGCAAATTTAATTTCGTGCGACAACTGCGTAGGCAACAATCTATTCAACTCGAAAAACGTGTTTTTCGGCTTCGACACGTACAAATCACAAGACTGTGCGTACGTACACGATGGCCTTAACGCAAAAGATTGCTATGACGTTTGTTTTTTTGAAGGCACAGAACTTTGCTATGAATCCACGTCACTTATGGGATACGGATATCGCTTCACGAATTTCTGCAGAAACTCTTACGATTTATTTTATTGTGACAATTGTCACGGCTGTAAAAACTGTTTCGGATGTGTGGGATTAAGAAAAAAAGAATACTGTATTTTGAACAAACAATACACAAAACAAGAATACGAAAAATTATTGCCAAACATCATCTCTCACATGAGCGAGACAAAAGAATGGGGTGAATTTTTCCCAATTGAAAAAAGCATATTCCCATACGAAGACACTTTAGCAAAAGAATACTTTCCAAGTACAAAATGAAACAAAAAAGATCCTCCAATTCCAGAGGATCTTTGATTTACTTTAACAAAAACTCCTATCTCATTATCCCTCCCATATCCTTCCCGTCTCCTCTCACAAACACAGTCGTATCCCCAACTATTTTCACAATAGTTGAAGGTGGATTTGGTGGGATCTTACCGCCATCTACAACTAAACCGATCTTCTCAAAACGGCGTACACCAAGTTGCTCCTTCACATCCTTTACATTATAGCAAGCAGGCTTGCCAGCAAGATTTGCAGAAGTCGTAACTATCGGTTTCCCAAACAATTCAACTATACGAGTTGAAAAAGGATCGCTTGAATATCTTATTGAAACAAACTTCTCGTTTTTATTAAAAAATTCAGGCAAAGATCCTTTTCTTTTCATTACCATTATAGAAACAGGACCCGGCCAAAATTGCTCAACAATAGTCTTCGCGTAATCACTGAAAAGCCCGTATTTATCAGCCATATCCAAAGAATCAACCATAATAGACAACGGCTTTTCTCTCTCCATTTTTTTAATTTCATAAAGTTTTTCAAGAGCTTCTTCATTAAAAGGATCTACCGCAAAACCATAACAAGTTTCTGTTGGGTGAACGATCACCTCTCCATTCTTAAGTGCTTCGGCAGCTTTTATAGCCACCTCATCCTGATTAGTATTAGTCAATTTCATATTCTTGATTATTAATCTCGTGCAATTATACTAATGACACTTTCAAAGTCAAACAGACAATAAATTAACCTTTCAATAATATGAAAACTCGTGTAGCTATAAACGGATTCGGAAGAATCGGTCGCTGTGTTTGCCGAATAATAATGAACGACCCAGACATCGAAGTCGTCGCAATCAACGACCCATCTCCAAAAGAAACTCTCGCTCACTTACTTAAATACGATTCAAACTACGGCATATACGATAAAGACGTAAAATGCGTAGAAAACGGACTCCAAATTGGAGACAAATTAGTTAAATGTTTTGGAGACAGAGATCCTTTAAATTTACCTTGGAAAGATTTAGATATTGACGTTGTGATTGAATGCACAGGACACTTCACGGATCGAGATGGCGCACAAAAACACGTCACAGCTGGAGCAAAAAGAGTTTTGATTTCAGCTCCTGGCAAAAACGTGGATTACACGGTAGTAAGAGGCGTCAATTGCGCAAAACTTGCAAAAGAACACATCATTGTTTCAAACGCTTCGTGCACAACAAACTGTTTGGCTCCATTTGCACGTGTATTAAATGAAAAATTCGGAATCAAACGCGGACTTATGACGACAATCCACGCATACACAAACGATCAAAACGTATTAGATGTAAGCCATAAAGATATGCGCAGAGCCCGTGCAGCGGCACTATCGATGATTCCTACTACAACCGGCGCAGCCAAAGCAATTGGCGAAGTTCTCCCTGAGTTAAAAGGCAAAATGACCGGATTATCAATTCGTGTTCCAACTCCTACAGTATCTTTAGTTGATCTCGTCGCTGAATTAGGAAAAGAAGTCACAGCTGAAGAAATCAATGCGGCGTTAAAAGAATACGCCGAAGGAGAATTAAAAGGCATTATGCAATATTGCGAACTTCCTTTGGTATCAGTTGATTTTAAAGGAAATCCAAATTCATCTATCATCGATGCCCTATCCACTCAAGTCATTGATGGAAATCTCGTAAAAGTACTTTCTTGGTACGACAACGAATGGGGATATTCAAACAGAACGGCCGAAGTTATAAAAATGATGGGAAATTTAATCAGAAGCTAACGCCTACAACAAAGACTCTACAGCGGAAACTATTTCCGCA
>CAYURU010000051.1:0-6433 GCA_964447085.1 uncultured Candidatus Peribacteria bacterium
AGGCCGGATGGTTTTTGGAAGCTTTGGATAAAAATTTCTTAATTGAAAGATTTAATGAAATTGCTAAGTCTTAATTAATTATGGATAAAATTGCGGTATTAGATTTTGGAGGACAATATGCACACTTAATTGCGAATAGAGTGCGAAGATTGGGCGTGTATAGCGATCTTTTTGATGGAGAAATTAAGGCTTCTGCTTTGAAAGATGGCGGATACAAAGGCGTGATTTTGAGTGGAGGTCCACAAAGCGTTCACGCAAAAGGAAGTTTAGTTTGTGATCCCGGCGTTTTTGAACTCGGAATTCCGGTTCTTGGACTTTGTTATGGACATCAAATTATAGGGCATACTCTTGGTGGTCGCGTGGAGCCAGGTCAGGTACGCGAATATGGAAAAGCTACTGTTAAGATTTTGAGAAAGGACGGAATTTTTGAAGGACTTTCTGATAATGAAGATGTTTGGATGAGCCATTTTGATCAAGTAACGGCGTTGCCTAATGGCTTTGAATTAATCGCTGAAACAAAAGACTGTCCTATCGCTGCGATGCAAAATGTAGAGCGAGGATTTTATGGAATTCAATTTCATCCTGAGGTAACTCATACCAAAAATGGAATGAAAATTTTGGAGAATTTTGTTGAGATAACTGGCGCTAAAAAAGAGTGGAGTATTGATAAATTTATTTCATCTGAAATTGAGTCGATTGTTAAAAAAGTGGGTGGCAAGAAAGTGTTTATGCTTGTTTCTGGCGGAGTTGATTCGACTGTTGCTTTCACTCTACTTGAGAAGGCGTTGGGGGGTGATCGTGTATATGGATTATTCGTAGACACAGGATTTTTGAGAAAGGGAGAAAGAGATCAAGTTGCTGAAATTTTTAAAGATTTAGGAGCTAGTAATGTTCGTATTGAAGATGCTTCCCAAGAATATTTTGATGCCCTTAAGGGAGTGTACGAGCCTGAGGCAAAAAGAAAAATTATTGGAGATATGTTTTTGACAGTTCAAAGAAGAGTTTTCGCTGAAATGGGTTTGGATAGCGACGAATGGATTCTCGGACAAGGAACAATTTATCCTGACACCATAGAGACCGGCGGAACTAAACACGCTGATAAAATAAAAACTCACCATAATCGCGTTCCTGAAATTCAAAAAATGATCGAAGAAGGGCGTGTAATAGAACCAATTTCTCAATTATACAAAGACGAAGTGCGAGAAGTTGGTGAAAAATTAGGACTACCTAAAGAAATGGTTTGGAGACATCCGTTCCCAGGACCTGGACTCGCTGTGAGATGTTTGTGTAGCAGTGAAGATGTTTATAGCGACACTGTTTTTTCTTCTGAATTTGAAACTCAGATTGATAAAGTTATTTCATTTGGATCGTATAATACGAAGGTTCTGCCTATAAAAAGCGTTGGAGTGCAGGGAGATGTGCGAAGTTATAAACATCCTGTTGTTTTCGTTGGTGGAGAAAAAGATTTTGATAAATTATCTCTAGCTTCAACTACAATCACGAACGGATTCCCTGATATAAATAGAGGTTTGTATTTACTCTCCGCTGATAAAATTGAGAGTGTTAGTTTATTGAAATGTTATCTAACTCCTAATCGCATTTCCGTGCTTCAGGAAGCGGATAAAATCGTTATGGATTTCATTAAAGAAAAAGGAATTGATAAAGCTATATGGCAGTTCCCTACTGTACTTATTCCTGTGTCTGTGAATGATGTACCTGGCGAAACCATCGTCTTGAGACCTGTTGAAAGCGAGGAAGCAATGACTGCAAATTTCTACAAAATGGACTGGAATCTTTTGAATGAATTAGTTGAAAAACTCCGTAAAGTTCCAGGCGTTTCTGCTGTGATGTACGACATCACAAACAAACCACCTGCTACGATTGAGTGGGAATAGAGAGAAATAATTATTCATCATTAGCTATCGTCTCGGTGATGCATCTTGAATATACGGAATCTCTTATTTCATCAAAATTGTATCCTTTTTCGCCTTTATGCAAATAGGCTCTCCCAGCCTTTTGTAAGCCTTCTAGGTCACATTTGTCTGCATCAGTTCCAGGCTCAGGGATAACGCCAAAACTACAATCAGTTTCTATTTCTTTTTCTATGTCTCGTATCAAAAATTTTCCGCAAAATATTTCTTGGCAAACTTTCATAGCTCTATCGCGAGCATAACCTCTACAACTTTCAATTTCAGCGGATGTTAATTCTATTTTTGTTGGCTCTTGTTCTTTGTCTTGGTTTATTGCTCCACCTGCCATCAACCCTACAACCATAGCTGCTGCAAATATTCCTGCACCTGTTGAGAAATCGTATTTTGGACTTTCAGGTTTTCCCATAGTCTTAATTTTTAAAATTGGGGATTATTTTGCCTTTTTAGCGTGTAAATGTCTAGAGAATTGTTTTGTTGTAACAACTTTCGCAGTAAATGATGTATCCGCTTTTTGGATCAAATGTGGTTTTGCATATATCCCCGCATTTTGCACATTTAACGTCGTTGAATTTTTTTGGATTTCTTTTGCGTTGGCGATTTATATGACGGCAATCCGGGCAAAGTGCCGGGATTGGCAAACCATCTTTTCTGTAAAACTTAAGTTCTTGAGCAGTAATTTTGTAGTTCTTGCCACATTTAGAACAAGCAAGAATCTCAGTTACTATAGAATCCGGCACATTTTTTATTCTTTCCGGGATTTTGTACATTTGTGGAAAATCTGTCCATTTAAATCCACGCGCCAAGGCTTCTTCTTTCGTCATTGGATAATAATCCATAGCTATTGTTTCGTTGTACCCAAATACTTCCAATTCTTGTGGGAAAAACTCGCCATACTCCCCTGTTTTTTTCATATGGTCTATTATTTTTGCTTTTAATTTCTCATATTCTTCTTTCGTATATTGTTTATTCAATATGCAGTATTTCTTACTTTTTAATCCGAAACATCCAAAACAATCACTCGATGTGACACACTCTTCACAATATTCACAATCGTGAACATCTCTCACGCACGTCAAACAAAATTTCATATTATATACCTTGTCTCCGCAAGCGGCGCATTGATATATCAATTCGGCTCCTATCCCCCACCCATTGTAGTCCATACAGTCTTTTACATTTGTCGTAACTTTGGCGCAATATTTGCAATCCTCCAAATCCTTGCAGTCAAAACAATATGTTGAATTTTTCGCGTTGTATAAATGATCTCCAAATGAATTTTCCAAATGTTCCTGCTGAAGATGTTTTCGTGGTTGTGTCTTGAAAAACTTTTCAACTTGAGCTCTAAATTTTTCAACATTTTCTTGTGTTCCTAAATCCAGCGTCTTTATCATTTTTTCATACTGCTCTTTTGTATATTGTTTATTAAAAATCATATATTGTTTCTGACGCTGATTTATACACCCAATACAATCTTTGCAAGATTTACAGTCATATAAAAAAAGACTGTCTCTGCAAGTGATACAATCCTGTGAATATTTAAGATTGTAGCAAGTCTGACAGTCGATACATTCATAGCAAAGCTCACTTTCATAACAGATCGAACAATCCACTACATTTGTGCAATGCACTAGTCTATTTCCATAATAACAATCTTCGTCATAATCAGACTCGCCAATTAAATAACAATTTTTTAAATATCCGGCACAATTTGTATATTCACTGTTTTGCAATGACCCACCAACTGTAAATGTCGCGAAATGAGGGACTGCGTCTTGCAATTCTTTGAACTGCGGGAAAAACGGTCGTGTAAAATCAAAATCACGCCCGTAGTCCAGAGGTTCCCATTTATCACTCCACCAATAATCAGCCTTGTAAACCGGGAATTTGTGATCTGAATGATATGGAGAAATTATATTTTCACCAGTAGCATCACATTTTCTTGCATACAAAGTTTTTGCGTTTCTAACTTGGAGACGACGAATTAATCTACATTCCGGGCAATTCAATGGAGAAGGTACGCCTATGCGTTTATAGAAATCCAGATCTTCGTTTGTTATCTCGAATTTTGACGAACAGGATTTGCAAATTTTTGTTTCCATAGATGGCGTTTTTTATGAGTGCGCGATTATATCACCTCTTTTTTATTTAGGGAAACCTTCTCGGGTGGTTTGATTTTTATACCAAGATATTTCTCCGCAAATGTTTGAAGTTTTTTTGGATTGTCGGTGGTAAGAAAGGTACGTGATGCTTTTTTTGATTTTGTAAGCTTTGATTCAATTTCAGGATGGCGTGATAAATAATCTTTCAAAGAAGCCGCCACTACTTCACCCGTATCAAAAACTTTCACTTTTTTGCCCATTATTTTTTCGAAGTTTTTACGCATCAATGGGTAGTGAGTGCAACCTAAAATCAAAGTATCAATATTGCAAGATCGAAGAGGTTTCAAATATTTTTTTAATATAGAAATGGCTTCTGGACGATCTTGCCAACCCTCTTCAATCAAAGGCACTAGCAAAGGACAAGCTTGTGAATAAACTTTTATATTTGGATTAATTTTATGTATTTCAGTCGCGTAACTATCGCTATTTATTGTGGCAAAAGTACCTGTAATTCCTACCCTATTGTTTTTAGTCTGTTTTATAACTTCTTCAGCAACAGGAATCAAAACTCCAAGAATTTTTCTGTCTTTTTCATCTTTTCCTTTGAGATATTTCTGTTGAATATGACGAAGAGCTACCGCTGATGCTGTATTGCACGCAAAAATTATAAGTTTTGCTCCCCTATTGAAAAGATATTCGACTGCTTCTTCGGAAAACTTCTTAATAGCTTCTTCGCTGCGACCGCCGTATGGACTTCGAGCGCTATCCCCTAAATAAATATAGTCATACTCCGGAAGGAGTTTGAGAAGTGGTTTCATGACCGTAAGCCCGCCTATTCCTGAATCGAAGAGTGCAATCATGTGTTTGAGGTTAAGCGAACCTATTTAGAAAAAATTAAAAGCCAGATCGGCTGAAGGGCAAGAATGATTAACAGAACTGTAAACACCACTTTTTTATTATATTTCTCGATTTTAAGCTTTTGACTCACGGCTTTGATAGTTAGATCAGCGTGCTCGAGTTTCTCAACCATACGGGCCTTTTCCAGCTTCTTCTCGGAGGATTCTCGGTGATATTCAAGCAATGGAATAGAGTTTTTGAGCTGAGCTTCGAGTTGTCCGACGCGATAATTAGCAATTTCCAATCGTTCTTGTTTTTCTTTGAGCTCTTCACGGGTCTCTTTGTAGAGATTTTCGTAGAATTGGCTTCCGTTCGCGCCTTTGACGTTTTTTAAAGTTTCTGAAGTAGACACTTCATCATCTTTTTGTTCGAAGTTGTCGCGTGAAATGTCGATAGACGTCACAGGTGTTGACTGATAGACATTTGCGTCGATAGTCGGCGTTTCATAAAAAACAGGCTGAACGCTCTCGGCTTCATATGAACTTCCTTGAAATTGTCCGCCAGAAAATTTTCCAGTGCCTAATTTAACTACATCTTCTTTGTTCAACCATATCCTTCCACCTATACTTTGCGCTGAAAGGACTTTCTTTTTTATATAACGATCAACGGTACGCACCGAAACCTTCAAAAGTTTACTGGCGGCCTTCCTGTCTACATTATATTTCTGTGTAAAATTGTCCATATTTGTCTTTTTATTGTCATTTTCTTGTCTAGTTTCGTCGCTAGACAGTGTATCGACAGAGTAGACTCTTGTCGATGGGCATTGTATTCTAAAAAAAAAGAGAAGTCTAGTTTTTATTTAAAAAAAAGGATGATATAATTTGTTCAACCTTTTTCTATGAAAACATTAAATTCCCCCTTTAAAAATAGGAGAAAACTGGCCTCTTTTGTCTCTATACTGTCTATAGCTGTCATCTCTTTTGTCGATGGAGCCACTTCTTTTGCATTACAGTCTTATTATAAGTCTAATCTTTCTACTGAGTTATATAAGGTTGATTTTTTAGGGAAAACTTCTGGAGAACAGTTTGGGGCGAGTGTTGCCACTGGAGATATTAATGGTGACGACATTGACGATCTTGTCGTTGGGTCCCCATTTTATTCATCTATAGATCGGACTTGGAATGGAAAAGTTTCTGTGTTTTTGGGGGCTCCATCTATAGCTAATAAACTTGTTGATTTAAAGGAAGTCTATCCTGATGTGGAAATTTATGGAAAAGGGGATGGAGATCAATTAGGTATGAGTCTTGACTGTGGAGATTTTAACGGAGATGGCTATGACGACTTATTGATTGGAGCATATAATGCATCTTCCGATGATATTAGGACTGGAAAGGCTTTCTTACTTTTCGGTAAAAAAGATGTAGAATTCTCAATCATAGATCTTGCTTTACCTTTTATTGGAATTGAATTTATAGGGGATGATGATGGGGATGCTTTTTCTATGGCTGTAAAGATGGCCGACATCAATCGTGATGGACTTAAAGATGTTTTAATTGGGGCACCTTT
>CAYURU010000052.1:0-6400 GCA_964447085.1 uncultured Candidatus Peribacteria bacterium
CCCATTTCACTTCTTTTGGTTCTTCATAAATCTGAGAATTTATCGCCATAATAGTCTCTGGCCCAACTTTCCCATCCACCACTATGTTCAACATTGTTTGTATTTTTTCTATCTTGTCCTTGTCAAATCCCTCTATCGCAAGTTGAGAATTAATTTTTACCCAATCTCCACTCATTCTGCCGTAGGTTTTTAGATTTATGATTTTTTTAATATTTTCTGCGTTTTTGAAGAACGGTTCAATACATGTAATGATCGTTTTAACCTCTTCATCTTGTTCAAAAGTATCAAATTCCAGCACCATTTCATCAAAAAGTTTTTTAAAGTCATCTTCAACACCCACATCTACTTCATCAATTTTTTTCTTCCAATCGTCCACTGACTTATTTAATTTGTCTTGAATTTGCTTCTTATATTTATCAGAAACTGCAGACTCTTGAATCCTTTTTTCTATATCAGTCAATTTATCTTTCACTATTTTTTCATCTACTACATCAGTAGATTGAG
Source organism: uncultured Candidatus Peribacteria bacterium (assembly GCA_964447085.1). Classification (GTDB taxonomy): domain Bacteria; phylum Patescibacteriota; class Gracilibacteria; order UBA1369; family LOWO2-01-FULL-3; genus DAONBD01. Next base: position 505 of record CAYURU010000052.1, read on the forward strand.
AATCATTCAACAAAGGATTCCTTTTATCTAAGAGCTCTTGTTCTTTTGTTTGCAAAGATGTGTTTAAAGCTTCTATCGTCATACTTTATCAATATTTTTTAGAATATTAGTTGCTTCTTCTTTTTCATCCTTTTCCGTGCTTAATATTCCAGATTTCATTTCTCGAGAATATATTTTATCTATTTCCTCTATGTATTCTTTGTTTAAAGCAATTTTTTTAGCATTTCTTTCAGCTTCTATTTTCCGTAATGCTTTTTGTTCTTTTTCTAATAAAACAAATAGTTCTTTTATTTTGCTTTCAGATAAAAAATTAACAGCTTTCAAGTAAGTTTGTTTTTTCTCTTTGGACAAAGCTTTGCTTTTGTTTATCAGCTTAATCGTTTCTTTTTTGATTTCTGTTGTCATGTTTGTTTTTATTTTTAATCTTTTTCGACTCAAATTAATCTTGTTATTATATCATTTTTCATCAAAAGAAACAACCCTGTTAGAGGTCTGCTTGGGTAGTTTTGCAAAATTTCGTGTAGTTTTATGTGCTTTTGTGTATTGCTTTCTTTACTGAAATTACTGCAAAATTTAAATTACTGGGAAGTCTTTTGCAACAGATTTAAATTCCTCCTTTTCTCTGGTGCCCCCGGCAGGAATCGAACCTGCATCTAAAGTTTAGGAAACTTTCATTCTATCCATTGAAATACGGGAGCAGATATTTTTGCGAGCGATTTGCGCTTAGGGATGCGACTTTTGCACTTACAGATGCACTTTTTTGCGCCTAAACCGCTTTCAAAATCGTATAAATAGTTTTGTCGTCCGGCAATGCTTCTCTTGAATTGATAGTCAATTTCTCTTGTTCTTCAACTGGAACTGTTCCGCTTAATTTCTTGGCAGCCGCTTGTCTATCTCCGCTACCCATAAATACAACCATTCTTGGCTCAATTTGATCTATAACATCCTCCATTTTATCTCCTCCCAAATTACTTTCATCGCCTACTGGAACCATAAGAACATCGACATCTCCAATTTCTTCTACCATTTCTGTTGTAAGTTTGTGGCCAAGTCCGCCTAAGTGGTAAATTTTGAATTTATCGACTCCCATTCCAAAAATTATTGTTCTATCTCCTTTTTCTCCAGCTTCTTCTTCTGTTGAACGACTTCGAGTCCACGCATTCATTCCAACTATTGGAATATCTGAAATTTCGTATTCACCCGCCCAGTCAAAAATCTTTTTTGCGCCTTGAACCTCGGCCAAGTCCTCTTTTCCTCCTATTGAGGATAGAACTATGTCTCCCTTTAATGGTGTTTTTATTGATTTATCTGGATTTATCACTATCACAGCGTCTTTGCCTTTGATCGTGAAACAAGTTTTCCCATGCCATAAAATATCCATATTTTAGTCTGTTAAAATTGCTTTTTTGCCCTGGAATAATACTTAAAACAGGGGGATTTGGCAAGGGAGGGGGAAAGATGGGGCAAATTGACGTTTGAGCCACCTCCTTTTTAGCCTGGAGTTCAAACTTATGTTTGTGGTAAAATTGGCGACGAAATTAATTGCGAATTATTCGCGAAATTTAACCTTATCTTATGTCAAAAATTGTTAATATTACTGCGAGGGAAATTCTTGATTCCAGAGGAAATCCTACTATTGAAGTGGATGTTGTGTGCGAGGGAAAGAGCGCGAACGGAGGTGAGCGCGTTTTTGGACGAGCCGCGGTTCCAAGTGGTGTTTCTACTGGAGTGCACGAGGCTGTTGAGTTAAGAGATGAAGATAAAGGTCGATATGGTGGAAAAGGCGTTTTGAAGGCTGTCGAGAATGTTAAGGAAATTGAAAAAGCTTTGGTTGGAATGAAGGTGACTTCGCAGGAAGAAATTGATTCGGCGATGATTAAATTGGATGGAACGGCGAATAAAGGTCGGTTGGGAGCTAATGCAATACTTGGCGTGAGTTTGGCTTGCGCTAAAGCTGGGGCGAATGAGAAAGGAGTGGAATTGTTTGAATATTTGGCGGGGATGAATGATGGGAAGGTTGATGGGACTGGCGAGGTCGGCGAGCCTGGCGAGGTCGGCGAAAAATTCAAATTACCTGTACCGATGATGAACGTAATGAATGGTGGACAGCATGCTGATAGTGGATTGGATATTCAGGAATTTATGATTATGCCTATTGGAGCAAAAACTTTTCACGAGGCGCTCCGAATGGGATCTGAAATTTTTCATACTCTTAAGAAAATTTTGAAAGATAAAGGGCTCGGAACGGCTGTCGGGGATGAGGGCGGATTTGCGCCAAATCTACCAAATAATGAGGCGGCGATTGATATGATTTTGGACGCTATTAAGGCTGCCGGATACAAGGCTGGGGATGATGTGATGTTGGCTTTGGACGTAGCCGCCAGTGAGTTTTATGAAAATGGTAAATATAATTTTAAAGTTGATGGGAAAGAAGTTTCTTATGATTCAGCGCAGATGGTTGAATATTACGTTGGATTAATTGAAAAATATCCTATCGTTTCAATAGAAGATGGAATAGATGAAGATGATTGGGATGGTTGGGTGGCTTTGAATAACGCTCTTGGCGAAAGAATTCAACTTGTTGGAGATGATTTCTTAGTTACAAATGTTGAAAGACTTGCGAAAGCTATTGAGAAAAAAGCATGCAATTCAATTTTGATTAAATTAAATCAAATCGGAACTCTTACAGAAACTATCGCAGCAGTAAAAATGGCTCACAAAGCAGGTTGGACGGCTGTCGTTTCGCATCGAAGTGGAGAAACTGAAGATACTACTATCGCCGATTTTGTTGTTGCTTTTGGAACGGGACAAATCAAGACCGGATCGCTCTGCAGAACTGAGCGTGTTTGCAAATACAACCAGCTACTTCGAATTGAAGAAAAGTTAGGAGAGAAGGCTATATATTCCGGCGCTAAATAGAGTCCCGGACTTAACTAAAGTTATGGCACAAATAAAAGAAATTACATTATCAACAGCAAAAAAACTTCTTAGGAAAAGAGAGCCAAATTCTCATAAAGGAGACAATGGAAAACTTTTAATAATTGGTGGGTCGGCTGAATACTACGGCGCGCCGATTTTGGCTGGCCTTGGCGCACTTCGAGCTGGAGTGGATTTGGTTTATTTGTATGTACCGGAGTGTAATTTTGAGGTTACTCGCGCGGCTTGCCCGGACTTTATTGTCCGCAAATATACGTCAGAATATTTTTCACCACGCGCCGCTTCCGCAATAATCGAATTTGGTAAAACTTGCGACGCTGTTTTGATCGGACCGGGAATAGGAAATCGTGAAAGCGTGATTGAGGGAACTTTGGAAATTTTGAAGGGACTTCATCTGCCAACTGTGATCGACTCCTCTTCTATGATCGCTCTAAAAAAGATAAAAAAATATCCGCTCGAACAAGATATTTTGATCACTCCACATAGAAATGAGTTCACGAATTTAGTTGATCGGGATATCGATGTGAAAGAATCTGATCCGAAATCTATGGTCTTACTTCGATCGCTTGCGATGGACCTGCATTTGAATATTATTTTGAAGGGAAGAGAAGATTTGATCGTGTCTGACGAAGGAGATATAGCGAAGAATTTGACCGGGAATTCCGGGATGACTGTCGGTGGAACTGGCGATGTTTTGGCTGGAGTCGCGGCTGCACTTATCGCACAGAAAAATCCTGTTTTTGTAGCAGCACAGATCGCCACTTATTTAAACGGTTCTGCTGGAGACGAAGCGTTCAAAGAATTTGGAAATGGACTCACGGCAAGTGATGTTGTTGGGAGTATTGGAAGAGTTTTGAAAAAACTTCTATAGTTGGACTACTTGATTGAGTGGTTCGATTTTATTTTACTTGGCTTGTTCGGCTAATTTTCTCTAAGGTTTTTGGTGGGTCCAGAAAATTATCTTGGATGGTTTTGCTTTGCGCTTAGCCATTATTTGCTTTCGCTTGCGAAGGATTTTTGGAATCAATTTTATATATTCGACGAAGCCTTTTAATAAAAATCTTTCGAAAATAATGGCGTAAAAAAATGATCCAAGTCCATTAGCGACGATACTGAAAAAGTTTCGGAAATAATTTTGAACAAGTAAATTCTTCAAAATCATCATATGCTGATTTCTATATGAATAATATCTTTGAAATTTACTTAGATTTCCGCGATTCTTGAAAATGTCTTTTACGGTTTCGCGTTTGATAACGCCTGTCCCACGGCCGTGGAAAGCCACTGCACGAGGATAGTACAAAAATTTATAGCCGAGTAATTGAAGTCTCCACGAAAGATCCACGTCTTCTTTGTACATAAAAAAATCTTCGTCAAAATACTCGTCTGTACTATCCGTGCCTTTCAGTGTGATCCTAGCCGCTTCCAAAGCCTCTTTTTTGTACAATGGACAAGCGCCTGAAATCCCGAAAACTTCGCGCTCTTCATCAAATTTACCTTCGTCCATCAAGCCTTGAGCGCCATCAACTACGCGAAATCCTTTGCTTACATACAGACCAACCGTATCTATCATTTTTGTCGCTTTTTTATCCTTAAAATCGTATTTATAAACCTTGCCTGTGATCCCCGCTATCTTCGGATCTTTTTCGGCTCTGTATATAACTTTTTCAAAATATTTTTCTGTGTAAATAATGTCCGGATTTGTGATAACTACATAGTCGGCGCCATTTTCCAATGCAAGACGAATTCCTTGATTTGCCGCTTTTGCATAACCTAAATTCTCTTTGTTCCCAATCACATTTAATTTTCGACCATCTCTTTTTGCTGTTTCTATATATGCTTTTTTTACGAAATACAATCCACCTTTGTCGGGAGAATTATTATCAATAAAATAAATGTCTATATTTTTGTAGCTTTGCGCAAATAGGCTATCCAAACACGTTTTTAGATAGTGTGGAGTATTATAGTGAATGATGATAATTGCGACTTTTGGTTGCTTCATAATGTTTATTTGGCTGACTATCGAGTGGAATTTCCCAGGTTAAAATGCTTTCCAAGAGCTTGTAAACGGCATTTTGTGCGGAAACTTTAACAAATTTTCGTGATTTATGCTATATTTTTTCTATAAAATTAATTTTTTTATGAATAAGAAATATTTTTTCACCTCAGAGTCTGTGACTGAGGGACATCCTGATAAAATCGCAGATCAAATTTCTGATGCAATTTTGGATGAGCTGATAAGACAGGATCCAAATTCTCGCGTAGCTGTCGAGACGATGGTTTCAACCGGAATGGTGATAGTAGCGGGTGAAGTGACTACAAAAGGATATGCTGATTTACCAAAAATTATCCGCAAGAAGATCGAAGATATTGGCTACACAGACGCAAATTACGGCTTCGACTACAAAGCTTGCAGTGTGCTTAGTGCGATCGATGAACAGAGTCCTGACATCGCGATGGGCGTGGATACCGGTGGAGCCGGCGACCAAGGAATGATGTTTGGATTTGCTTGTGACGAAACGCCGGAATTGATGCCACTGCCTATTACACTCGCGCATAAATTGACAAGAAGACTCGCTGAAGTTCGCAAGAAAGGAATTTTGAAATATTTGAGACCGGATGGAAAAAGTCAGGTGACTGTCGAGTATGATGGATACAAGCCTGTGCGTGTGGATGCTGTTGTATGCGGGTGCCAACACGATCCTCATATGAAAAGACCTCAAATAGAGAAGGATATGATTAAGCACGTTATCAAGCCTGTTTTGGGAAAATATTTTGATAAAAAAACACGCGTTTTCGTGAACCCAACCGGACAGTTTATTATTGGTGGTCCTCCTGGAGATTCGGGCGTCACCGGTCGTAAAATTATTGTTGATACTTATGGCGGATTTGGTAAACACGGAGGCGGCTGTTTCTCTGGAAAAGATCCTACGAAAGTTGATCGAAGCGGAGCGTATATGGC
>CAYURU010000053.1:0-6245 GCA_964447085.1 uncultured Candidatus Peribacteria bacterium
CAAGCTCAACCACAAGGACAACAACCACAAACAACAGGTCAAGATCCGCAAACTGTGGCTCAACCTCAAGTTACCCAACCAACTCCTCCTGCACAAGATCCAGCGCAGACAACAGGTGCTCAACCACAAGGACAACAACCTGTGGCAGACCAGTCTACGCAAGGCGCACCAGTTCCTCCTCAAACAGGAGCTCAACAGATGCCACCACAAATGGATCCTAATATGATGTATCAACAAATGCCTCCTCAAGGATATGGTTATCCTCAAGGTGTTCCACCGCAAGGAATGCCACCGATGGGATACGGTCAACCAGGAATGTACCCACCGCAAGGAATGCCACCGATGGGATACGGTCAACCAGGAATGTACCCACCGCAAGGAATGCCACCGATGGGATACGGTCAACCAGGAATGTACCCACCACAAGGTTATCCTCAACAGGGGATGCCAGGAGCAGGAATGCCACCAGCAGAACCAGAAGATACGACACCAGCAAATTTTCAACTTGGATCTAAATTGCCAAGAGAATTAAAAGTAAAATGCCCACCAAGCGCACTCAAGTTTGACGAAGATAAATTTATAAAATTATTAGCAGGTTCAATTTCACTTTCTAAAGACGAAAAGAAAAAAATTGTGGAATCCGTTCCAAAGTTAAAAATTGAACAAATTGAAGAATTAATCAGAATCTTCGAAGAAGAGAAAGAAAAATTTGCTGCACTATCAAAGAAACACGTTCCACAACTTGAGAAATTAGCTGAACAGCATTATCAAGAATGGATGCAATTGGAGGCTGAGTTTGAAGGCGAACAAAAGAAACAGGCCGACAAGCAAAAAGCTGAAGAGATCCGCAAAAATCTCGGAATCTAAGATACAAAAACGCTTTAGGAAAGAGTTCAAAAGATTCAAAAAAGTTCAAAAGGCCTCGCTTACCGCGGGGCTTTTTTTTGTGCTCGGCACTCAGGATTTACATTGAAAAGTTGCAAACCCCAAATTGACATTTAAACGTACATTTGCTAAACTCTAGATATGAACATTCAATTATCACAACAAGTTTCCGCTACATATGCACGCAATCACTTCAAAGATGTGATGGCAAAGGTTAGAGAGGGGACTCCTCAGGTGATTATTCATAAGTCACAACCGGATGTAATAGTGATAAAAATAGAGGATTTGAAAAAGTTGGAAGAGCAAAGCAAGCCTAAGAAAAAGGTCAAAAAATTTAATTTGGAAGAAATCAGAAAGAATTCAGTTTTTGCGAAATATAGAGGGTGTATAGACAAAGTATACGGCACAAAAATAAGCACAGTAGAATTATGTAAAAGATGGGGGGAGTATGTTGATTGATTCAAACATAATAGTTGAGATAGCACGAAACCAGAAACATTCTCAGCAATGTGAGGATTTAATAAACGCCATTAAACAAGATATGATTAAAGATCAGGTATATTTAACTCGATTCGCACTTAGCGCAATAGAAGCTCTTATAGCTCACATAGATAGTTTATTTGTGCGCGAAATTTTACTATTGATCTATCAGGAGAAAATACAAATTATAAATTTTGAAATTAAAGATGATTTAATGGCAAATGCGATACAAGAAGATTTGAAACTTGATTTTGATGATGCTATTCAATTTATTGCAGCAAATCAACTAGGTACTTACCTCGTCACATACGACAAAGATTTCTCACATACAAGTTTGCAGACAAAAACTCCTGAAGAGGTTCTAGACGAATTGGCAAAAAATGCATAAAAATACGAATCAAAACAAAAGGGTTTAGTTAGACGAATTTCCCTTTTATAAATCCGTCTTTCAACTCAATTAGTTTCACATTCAAAATTTGATTTTGAAGATTTTCACTCGAAGTGATTTTGATTTGGATGTAATTTGGAGTAAGCCCTTCGCGTTCATTTTTTAAACGTTGATGCTCAATTAAAACGGGATAAATTTTGCCGATCTGTGATTCAAAAAATTCCTTTCGTAGATCGTCTGATAGTTTTTGTAATTTTTTAGAGCGAGTTTTTTTAATATCTTCCGGAACTTGATTTGGCAGCAGGGAAGCCACAGTACCGGTTCTTTTTGAATATGGGAAAACGTGAACTTTTGAAAAACCAATCGATTTAACAAACTCAAAGGTCTCTTTGAAATTCTTTTCAGTTTCACCAGGGAATCCGACTATAACATCGGTCGTTAATGCTATATCCGGAGCCAAAATTCTAAGTTTCTGTGCAACTTCTTTGTACAGTTTTGTGTCATAATGGCGACGCATAGCCTTCAAAACATCGTCAGAGCCAGATTGTAGAGACATATGTAAATGAGGACAAAACCTTGTTGAATATTTAGGATCGCTCAAAAGTTTCTCAAAACTTTTAGAAAAATTCTGAGGCTCAATAGAGCTCAAACGAACTCTCTCAATAGGAGTTTTATCCAAAATATTTATTGTCAAATCGCCAAGGTCGAGTTCTGAATTGTTGTCGCTGTCGTTGGTCTTGTTGTTACTATCGTCGTCGATCTTGCGGTCACTGCTTTTCTTGTTGTCGTTTCCGGCCTTCTCTCTCCAATTTCCTATATTTATCCCGGTCAAAACTATCTCTTTGTATCCTTCTTTGCATCGCGTATTAACTTCATCTAGGACTTCATTCATAGGTCTGCTTTTTTCTCTGCCACGCGCAAACGGAATAATGCAGTACGAACAAAAATTATTACATCCGTCCTGTACTTTTACGACAGCGCGTGTGCGAATACCATCAGGATTTCTTGGGAATAACACAGTTGATTTCTCTTTAGGCAAAGCTTTAAAAACGCTTTTTAAAAATTTCAAAACTTCATCGACCGAAGTCGCCACAAAATCGATTCTATTTAATTTTTCATAACCTTTTTTATCTACTTTTGGCCCACACCCAAAAACACAAATCTTCGCTTCAGGATATAGTTTCTTGAAATGAGACGCTGAAGCACGAGACTTTCTGTCTGCGACGTGAGTGACGGTACAAGTATTTACAAGACACACATCTACGCCAAAATCATCAAGACAGTCATTTGAATTATTTATATCCACAACAGAAGCATTTTCTCCAAATTCTTCAGAAATTTTACTGATTAGCTCGTCAGTATCAGCTCTATTTGATTTGCACCCAAGTGTTTTTATAGCGATTTTCATGCGCAGACTTTATCAAATTCCGATGCAAACTCAAAGCTTAAACTTGCAAAAACCCGCTTGATAATATAACTTTTATCTCAAGAAACCCCTACCTCAATCCTAACCAATTTAAAAATGAAAAATCTTGCAAAAGTTCTCACATTGATTTTAGCGGTAACATTTCTTGCAACAGGATGTAATTTATTTAATAAAGAGGAAGTGACATCTACAACAGCAGAAGTGGTTAGCGCTGACACAGTTTTGGATCAACAAATTTATCAGAGAGCGATAGGCTCAAAGGATGCAAAAGTTTGTGAGACAATTACGGATAAGGCTGTAAAAGCGGAATGCGGAGATGTAGTTGACGCATTAGTTCTCACGGACAAAGCGGTGGCCGAGTTAGACGATGATTTCTGCGGAGATATTAAATTGGAGAGATATGAGGATGAATGTGAAGTAAGAGTAGCTTCAATTTTGGGACAAAAAGAAGCCGAAGAGAAGAAACAAGAAAAAATTACAAAATATCAGGAAGAGAAATTATCAATAGAACAAAAAGCAATTGATGAAAAAGATTTCAGTATATGTGCTTCAATTGAAGAAGTTTCGGATAAATATCAATGTCAGTACAACGTATTAGCAAACTTAGCAGTATCGAAAAAAGATATAAACGAATGTACTAAAATAGAAGATGAATCTTTAGTCACTTTATGCAGAGAAAACTACGATACAGCAATTAATCGTTAGGATTTGGATCAAAACAAACAGCACGTGCTGAGATATAATAAGTAATATTAGGATTAGCTAAAGCTGTAGTCCCATTATAAACGCCGGAAATACTACAAGAGCTATTTGATATTGGTCGAGAGATATAAGTTGATATATATCTGCTGTTGGCATAAAACCCGCATCCTACAGCAATCTCACCAGTATTATTACAATTTGCATTTATGGTAGCAGTCTTTGTTGAATAATCTATAAAAGCATTAGCAGAAGATACTTGACGGAAAGATCCGATGGAATTTGCCGTCAATCCTCCGCTAATTGTAGTAGGTCCTCGGACCAAAAGTCCTTCAGGGTCAAAAATTTCTAACATTGAATCTGGAGAAGAGTTTTCCAAATATCCATGAATATCCAAATTAGTACTGACATCTGCGGCCCCTGATATTTGTAAGTCCCTCGCCGCAGCCCCAGATAACGGTCCGTTAACATTTATTCGTCCAGTACTTCTGTCAATTAAAAATCCCAAAGAAAGGCTCCCAACTGAACCTCCAACACCAACAGTTAAGGAATCAGGAGAGGTTAAATATAATGCGCCATAAATTCCTTTATATAGTACTCCTCCTTGGAAGGAGAGTCCTCCATATATATCTGTCGTTGCATTTCCACCATTTCTATTCCCAATTGTTATCTTTGATTCCCCTGCAGATTCTCCAACATTAAAAGCATCTCTAACATTCATTTCGCCAGTAAAAGTTGAAGGCCCATTCACCGTCACCCCTCCAAACGTCGGACTTGCTAATCCGTTAGGCGGAGTACTGCTAGGTGTTGTCGCTCCAAACGCAGTCGCAACAGTAAAAATTGACAGCGCTAAAAACACAGATACAAGAGAAGATAATAAAGCTTTTTTAAACATAAGAAATGAGGATTAAAATTTCTTAAAGCCATTATAACAAACGTAACAGAACTGACAACAGAAATTAACCAATACGCGACAAAGCCGCAAACTAATCCACGCTTATCGCATCACGGATCTCAATATCAATATTGTCAGCGACTGTCGGAATAGTTGGAGACCAGGCAGGCCACATCTCGATTTCTACTTTGTTGATTTCAGGGAGATTTTGAATGTAATTGCGCGCATCTTCGATGTTTTTCCCAAGGATATGTTCCTTAATTTTAGTAATCAATCGCGCACCATTTTCTTTTTCAGGATCGAGATCGAATTCTTCGATACCTTTGATATTAGCTGTTATTTTAATTTTATTTCTAACGGAATCTTTTTCGAAAATTTGATAACTTATTGAGTCTTCGTTTATTTTTACAAGTTTTTTCTGAGGACTCTTTTTTAATGTTAATTCTTGAGTGAGGAGAGCATTCATTTCAGATTTTGAATACGCATAAGCGGAAGCTGTAATATATCCGGAAACTTCAAACTGAGCGATTTCTTGGCCAGGTTGAGCCACAATTGGATTTGTAACTACCTTTCCGACTTCGATCGCATTAATTCCTGTCAAAAGTATGTAATCGGTTTTTGAAGTTTCATTTTGTTGTATTAACTGGGCTTTTAATTCATCTTCAACAGCTTTTACCAAAGTTTCTGAAAGTCTGGTTTTGGAAGCTTCGATATCCTCTTCTTTAACTTCTGACGTGAAGGAAGTAATTCCACCGGCCATATTTGTAGTGCTTTCAGCATTTAAAAGCGCACGATTTGATTCGCCCAAACCGGGTAAGAAAAATTTTGCCGGCCCTATATTTCCTCTCTCCCCAATAACTTGTCCAAAAGCATCAACCGCATCAGCTACAACATACGCTTCCAATTTCCCGGGCCCGCTTACACTTGAAGCGGGAACAGTGACGTCAGTCGTTATGCGATAAACCAATCCGTCGTTCGTCTGAAATCTGGTTTTTTGAACCAATCCCCACGGTTTATCCGAATTGTTTATAATGGTGAGTTTTCCGCTTGCGTTAGAGGCGTTTGGAGAAAGCTTTTTACCGGTTGATTGATATTGTATTGCTCGTTCAACACGAATATTTAATTTTTTACTAGGGATCATATGGGAAGTGGAAGATTCAATTTCGGCTTTATTTATTTCGTAATCAGCAAGAGTAACATTCACAGATTTTTCCAAAATACTTGCCGCTGGCGTCAAATAAAGTGTGGCTCCGGGGAGAGCAATGTAAAAAATCACAAGCAAAATCAAAACGCTAAACACCCCAAGTCCGATCAGGGCTTGTTTATTTGGCGCGACCAAAACAAGGCGAGACTTCTTTTTATTATCATCTTTATTTTCAGGTTTTAATGTGACTGGCGATAATTTCTCATTTCTGAAATCGGTTGCACCGCGTGACGATCCGAAAAATTTTCTTTTATTTCTCTCGGTGGCA
>CAYURU010000054.1:0-6203 GCA_964447085.1 uncultured Candidatus Peribacteria bacterium
GCATCATGTCGGACAAAACGTCGAAAGCAACATCCATTTTTTCTTTAGCAACTTTCACATAATATCCGGCATATTCTTTGCCGGTGAATGCGTTGAAATCACCACCAACTCCATCAATCATCTCCGCAACTTCTTTTGAATTTTTATATTTTTCACCTCCTTTGAAAAACATATGTTCCAAGAAGTGCGAAATTCCATTAATTTCTTTTGTTTCGTATCTACTTCCAGCGCCCGCAAGCACGAGTACAGTCACAGCATTCGTCCCCTCGAGTTTATTTGTAAGAATTCGAAGCCCATTTGAAAGAGTTGTTTTTCTAAACATTATAATAATTTTTAATAAATTAATTCGAGCAAAGACAAAAAGAGTATAGCAGGTAAAATAAATAATTAAACCACTCCCAACTTTATGCTATACTCTCGCCACGCACACAACTTGTAACGCGCAACACACAACTCGAACTCGCAACGCACAACTCACACCTCACAACACGCAACACGTAAAAACCCTATGTACTCATTCCGACCAAAAAACCCAATAAACAAACTAACAGTCCTGTCAGCAGGAGCAGCTCTTTTTACAGCAATAATAATTTGCAGATTGTTTTATTTACAAGTAATAAAAGGAGATTATTACAGAGACGTAGCGGCAAAAGAACACTATGGATATACAGAGCTCCCAGCAAGACGCGGTGAAATAATAATTAAAGATTATCACTCCGAAGAAGAATTTTTGTTAGCGACAAATATCACTCTCGAAACCATGTATGCCGACCCGGCAATCATCACGGCCCCACAACAAATCGTAGAAAACATCGCCCCACTTATATACGACAAAACCAAAGAACGCGCCAAAGACGATTTCCGTATTTCAGAAGCGGCAAAACGCTTGCCAGCAGAAACAACTGAAGAAGAAAAAGCAATACTTCTAAAACCAAAAACAGACGACGAACTTTACGCGGAATTCAAAGGAAATTTTCTCGAAAAAATTTCACAAAAAAAACGCCCACAAATAATCCTCGCAGAAAAACTAACATCAGACGAAATAAATAAAATTAACGCATTTAAACTCAACGGAGTAGAAGTAAAACTCGACACTCTTTACGCATATCCGCCACTGATAACAAGCACCCAAGCGGCCGCAGAACATTTAGCCCCAATCATTAAAATCCCAACAAAAAAACTTGAGCAAATTCTTCAGGGAAAAAATCGATATGTGATAATTGCGGAAAAACTTAATCCAGATATCTCTCAAAAAATTCATGCACTTTTCAATAAAAACAAAGAAACTTATGCAGGAATTGGCATGCAAGAAGAATACCTTCGTTACTATCCAGAAAACACACTTGGTGCAAATGTAATTGGATTTGTTGATAAACAAGGGATGGGACAGTACGGAATAGAAGGAACATTCAACACAGAATTGTCAGGCAAAAAAGGTGTATTCCAAGCCCAAAGAGACTCTATCGGCAGACAAGTGATAATGGGAGATAGCGTAATAGAACCTGCTATCGACGGCAACGATATAGTCCTTACGATCGATCGTTCAATTCAACAATTTCTTGAAAAAACAATGGCAGAAGACACTAAAGAATATAACGCGGATTCGGGCCAAGCGATCATTATGGACCCCAAAACAGGAAATATTTTAGCGATGGTAAACTATCCGACTTTTAATCCAAATTCATACACCGATATATACAAAAAAGTTTATATAAATTTCACTCCGGAGGAAATTGCCCAACTCGTTCCGACAGACACTGAAGGACTTTATATGTTCTATCGGAATGTGTTTATCCACGACTATTATTTTGTCTTTGAAGAAAAAACAGTGGACGAAACAGGTTTAAGCAAAACCGAATATTACAGATATGAAAATTTTGTTGGACCCGAAGCATACCAAAACAGAACGGTTTCTCTACCATATGAACCGGGCTCAACATTCAAACCAATCATAATGTCGATAGCAATCGACGATGGCGACCTAACACCAACCTCTACATTCAACGATTACGGTCCAGTCGGCGTGGATTGGAACAAGCACAAAGGCGATTATGACTATTTCATACATAATTCTTTGGACAGATATTATGGCGCCGGCACTACAATGATCGAAACGCTCCAACAATCGCTTAACACCGGAATGACATACGTCGCCAAAACAATTGGGCCGGCGCTTATGTACAACTACATATTAAAATACGGATTTGCAGAACGTACCGATATTGAATTCAACAACGAAGCAAAAGGTCAAATTGCATACTATGAGTCATGGACAGAATCAGAACTTGCAACTCATTCATTCGGACAAGGTCTCACAGTCACTCTTCTTCAATTGGTAAATGCATACTCAACAATCGCAAACGGCGGAATATTAATGAAACCACACATAGTAGAAGAAATTAGGGAAGAGGACAATAAAACAACAAAATCAGAAACATACCAAATTCGCAGAGTAATTTCAGAAGAAACTTCAGCCAAAATCCGTGCAATGCTCACGGCTACAGTCGAGACTGGTGTTGCTGCTAACGCAAAATTACCAAATCATTTCGTAGCTGGGAAAACAGGAACATCCCAAACATACAAAAACGGCGTAGCCCTAACAGGCGCCGGAACTACGATCGGTTCCTTTTGCGGCTTCGGCCCGGTTGACGATCCGAAATTCGTGATTTGCCTAAAATTCGATCGACCGCGTTCGACAGTTTGGGGAGACCCCACCGCCGCAAAAACATCTTCAAAAATCACAAGTTTCCTCTACAACTACTACAACATTCCGCCGGATAAAAAATAATCCAAGGCCACAAACAATAAGACAAACCATAAAATCGACCGCGAAAAAAACAGTTAGTCCCCAAACTCTTCAGGAAACGGACCTTTAATTTCATCCTTCCCGGTAGATACATTTTCATCAGACCTATAAACAATTCCAAAATCATCAGCCCTTCCAGGGCAATGAAAAACAACAATTTTACTTCTCAAAATTGTACATATTTCTTTGACCACAGAATCATCAGGCAACTCAGTGCTGTCCGACAAAACTATAGGCGCAGATCCATGTCTCGGACTTATAACGTTATGATAAGAAAAACCCTCTGGTAGTTCAGGAAAAATCTCTCTCGCTTCAACCTTAAACTTAGGATCCATCGGCCCCATATACCAGTCACAAGTACGCTCAGACCTCCCTACATAATGAGGATCCAAAGGATGAGTCATATCCGTATTAGACATACTTTTCAGATTAAAGATCAAGAGTGGATTTTCTCACCTCTATTTTAAAAAGTCAATAAACGAACCTTTTAGGCTTTAACAACGCTGCTATTGACTTTTTAAGAAATTTAACGCAAAATAGCTCTCCAAAATTTAAAAACCCAATTAAAAACATGGAAAAAACAACACCAAATACCGAACGAGAGTCAGATTTACAGGCGTTAAAAGAAGATCCTACGACGATAAAAGGAAAAAGCAGCTTAATAATCCTTCAAGAAATACTAAGAGCAACTACACGACACGATGTACTTAGCATTATAGGAAAATTAGCCAATGAATTTGGAGTAAAAGTCTCATTACCAGAAGAAGAACCATCGACATTACCAGAAAAAGATTCAAAAACATCAATTATAAAACCACCACAAAAACCGAGAAGAAATAATGGGCATTCTACACTTGATAAATTCGGTAGAATAACCGTCAGAGAATTGCCGGAATTTACAAGACAAGATTCCTTTTTTGTACAAAGCAAAACAACCGAAGAAGGCAAGATTCTGGTCGCAATGAGTAAATTTCCTATTTTACTGGAAGGATTTACATTATTAAAAGGAAGATATCCCTCAAATACAGGCTCACAACATATTGGAAAAACTCGCATCATACAATTAAGAGAAATTCTTTCACCAATCCAAGAAGAATTAAGAGCAAAAATGCAAAAAAGAAAAAGAAATAACACTTTAAACGATACCGTAGGGGTACATCAAATAGATGATGTTATCATTTTGACAGATGAAAAAGAGCCAAAAGATCATAAAGGAACACCATGGAAAAGGACAGTTCAGTTCGGTACGCAAAAAGATTACGAGGAGTGGGTTGCAATACTTCAAGAAGCGATAAACGAATATAAAAAAAATCAAGCTTAAAAAGGATTTGCCCGCCTTTGGCGGGTTTTCTCTTGTGTACAAGATGTTCCCTGTATCTTGGACAGAATAAAGAAAATGTTGTTATAATATCGGTATGGAAAAAGCACCAACGCATTCAGCGCAAGGAATTATTGATCTATTCGGCTCAGATACGGAAGAGAGATTAAAAGAATTTCTGCAAAACTCCAATCCAACCTTAGATGACTTCTGGAGAGCATCTATCGACTTAAAACTAATTGAAAGCTCTGGTCCTAAAAAACTTGCAAAATACAAAAAAGAATTAACAGAGCATTATTTAAAAATTTTAAGAAACTATATCGCGAACAGTATAGTTTTTGACACTTTAGGTTTCACGGAAATAGAGGAAACGTTGGTAAAATTGTACATGCTTGCAGACTTTGCTTCCAGGGTAATAGACACCAGCCTAGCACAACAAGAGCTGGCAATTATGGAAGACAAAATCGTTACATTTTTCAGAGAAAATCCGAATAAAGCCCGAGAATTAATATCACAAAAAACGGGCACGTTAACAGATACACAACATCTACCCATGTCATTGTCTTTAGGCCAGCCTCTCAAGACAATTCTAAACCCTGCAATTTTCGAACAAAAAGATAAAAACAACAGCCAGATTTTTAGGTTTACTTGGGACAACGAATCTTGGACTCTTAGAGAAAAGTTCGGAACGTTTATCATTATTACAAAGGAGGACAGTCCCGGCATATTTATAGTTAAATTTTTATCGGAAATAACAAATGAACTGGAGAGCGGAGACATGACGGACATCATGGAAGAATTAAATGAAAGAAAAAAACTGGAATCGGAAAGACGCAAAGATTTAGCAAAATTTGATCTCCCCAGTGAAAAGATAAGGCACATTAACGTCTTCCCTCACAAATTTGATATAACAATATCAACGGACCTGCATTTTTCATTGGTACTTCAAGAAACACTTAAATACAGGTATCCAAACATAGAAACGGGCCCAGTTTTGCATACTGATAATCCAGCCGAAGATTTAGATTCAGAAATTGCTCAAGAATACGCAAAAGGCACCAGAATTTTTTATCTAAACATCTCAAACCACGGAAGCGAAGTAGATATTGAATTCGAAGAACCGTTAAATAGCACACACCTCGTAGCATTGGCGAAAAAATATCCAGGAACTAAATTCATCATTAATACAAGCGCGTGTTTTGGTGGCGGACTTAGGTGGGGATTTCAAAAAGAATTTAGAGACGATCCGGAAATGGAAAACAGATTTGCAGTATTTTTACACAGCCAGTCCGGTTTCGTAAATGCATCTGGCGTACATACAGAATCACCGGGAGACATAGAAAATAAGAAATTTTATTCAACAAATTACGGACTATTTCTAGCCGAAGGACTGCAAATAGGAATGACTTACGGCCAAGCCGTCATATATGCAGATGAAAAGGCTAAGAAATTTTTTGAAGCAGACGCAGAGACTATTATAGATGGGGAATTTATCCCGTAATAAAAACCAATGCCAGATCAGCAATTGCGCACAAAAGATTTTTTTGATGTAGCCAGAATAATAAACGAAAATAAACCAGCTATTCTTCTCTGGCAGGTTTAAAAAGGATTTGCCCACCTATTTTTGGTTTTGGAGACCAACGTACAAACATTTCTGGCAGGCCCAAGAGGATTTGAACCCCTACTTTTGGTTTTGGAGACCAACGTGCTACCATTAACACTATGAGCCTGTGATTTCATCTCCACAGGATTTGCCCACCTTCGGACGATTGGAGACCAACGTGCGGACATTAACTATGAGCCTGTGATTTTAACGAACCTTCCGAGAAGCAAATACGCTTAAAAACTGCAGAAATCCTACCACACTTAAACGAGATTTTGAAACGACAATTCAAACCTCTTAGGTATTCTTACCTTTTTTTGTATCTTTTCTCTTGTGTACAAGATGTTTTCTGCATTTTGGGCAGAATTTTGATACCTCTTTTGTGATTTCCTCGTTCCTCCTCTTATCGTAGTAAGTGATATAGTTAGCTGAGTTACACTCACTGCAGTACCAAGTACAGAACTGGCTCTTTCCTT
>CAYURU010000055.1:0-6064 GCA_964447085.1 uncultured Candidatus Peribacteria bacterium
TTAGCTACGCCAAACACTGCGGCAGCCATCGTTTTTCCTAAATCATCTACGTCTTCTGGTGGCAAATCATCCAAACGGCCTTCTTTAGAACCTTGGTTCAAAATATCCATCGGACCCTTCCCGCGTTCTGGAGTTATTAGTCTTCGGCTTGGTAAAGTTTCAATATCTGACATATGAGTTCTTTGTTAAAAGCGATACTATCCTATTGTAAATTTAATAATCAAACCTTCCTCATTAAACTCAACCATGTTGGTCGTACAATATTTCACACGCTTTTCCTCTCCACAACACTCATCAATCGTTTTATTAACGACAATTTTAATTTGAGAAGCTATATGATTTAAAAATGCCACCCTGTTACTTAAACCTTCTTCCTGATTCTGCATCATCCTCCACGACTTAAGCCCACATTCAAGGCCAATTTCATTTTTCAAATCGATAGTTAAGTTGCCCCTAAGACCATGCAAAATTTCCTTCAGCTCGCCTTCCAGTGCTCCTCCGTTGTTTGCAACCTTCTCTAACTTTGCTTGTATAAATTCTACAACTTCGCGTCTTATTATCGGCCCTAATTTATTAATAAATTCTGAAGTTCTTTTTGGATACATCTGTGCTTGTTCTGGCTTTGCCTCTGGCTCTGTCGCAATTATTTTTTGGAAACGACCTCTTTCATCACGAACAACTTTATTCGGTTGAAATTCAGGATCCTGAGATTCCTTTGAAGTCGCTAAACCAGCACCTCTACCGTCAACAATTTCAGTCTTTGATTCTTCTGTTGAGGGGACGTAAACTATCGCTTTAGGACCTTTCTCGCTAGTAATTCTTTGCAAACGACCGTTGATATTCCTGACTATATTTGCTCCTTTTTCAGGTCTTTCGCTCACAACTACGTCATAAGCTCTATGATCTCTAACCGGAACCCCGTGTATCGTAGGGATTTCCATATAATTATTACCTTCCGTATAAAAATTTTCTTTTGTTGCTTCTGACATATAATAAATTAAAAAGTTAGTGTGTCACTATACCTTTTTTGTCAATAACGAACTAAAGGGCAAGCCTTTATTTAAAATATTTTCTATTTGCGACTCCTTTTTTTTATAAAAGATTTTTATTTTGTTTTTCTTAAAAGCTTCGAGAACGGCTTTGAGAGCGGGGAAATTTGAATGATCGATTTTATTAAACTTATAAGTTTTAAGCTCTTTCGTTGTGAGAATTTTTATTTTTTTGTTTGTGAATTTCTTATTCAATTTCTCGTAATAAAGTGATAGCAATGTATCTTCAATCACAACTCGCATATCGGGCTTATAGGCTAGAGCTAGCGTTTCTTTCGGATGGGTTTTTGTTTTTTTAAACTCAATAATTGCGTGGACAAAGCTCTTGCGGTCGATGATTGCATCGAGATTTTTGAACGGCACAGAAAATAGGTGATGGGCTTCAATCAACTCATACC
The DNA here is from genome assembly GCA_964447085.1 of uncultured Candidatus Peribacteria bacterium. Lineage (GTDB taxonomy): Bacteria > Patescibacteriota > Gracilibacteria > UBA1369 > LOWO2-01-FULL-3 > DAONBD01. The sequence continues at coordinate 1,448 of CAYURU010000055.1, forward strand.
CCTTATTCAAAAGCGTTGCGGATTCGAGAGTAATTTTCGGACCCATATTCCAATTCGGATTTGAAAGCGCGTCTTTTAATGTAGCACTTGCGAGTTGCTTTTCCGTATAACCGAAAAATGGTCCGCCTGATGCAGTGATCGTAATTTTTTTTATCTGTTTAGGATCAAATTTTTTTAAACCGCGAGTCTGAAGCAAGCGAAGAATAGCGTGATGTTCGGAATCAAGTGGAAGAATTCGCGCGCCTTTTTTCGCGCCTTTTCCGAGATTTGAAATACTATTATTGCTAGAGAGATTCTTTGAATTATTTTTCGAATATTTCTTTTCCAGTTTTTTCAATTTTTCCCCGTCAAGCACGACCGACTCTTTATTCGCAAGAGCGAGTGTTTTTCCAGCTTCAAGAGTAGCGATTGATGGCTTCAGTCCTTGAGATCCGGAGATTGTATTCACCACAACATCGACATTTTTATTCTTAATAAGTCCGTATACTTTCTGTGGATTTTTCGAAGTCAAACAAGTGTGAGAATTTGGGATTGAATATTTTTTTGCCTGCACTTTTAGAGTGTTCGCATCTTTATTACAAACAAGCCCGAAGACTTGAAATTTGTCTTTGTGCTTCGAAAGAACATCTAGTGTTTGCGTGCCAACTGAACCCGTTGAGCCGAGTATCAATACTTTTATTTTTTGCGAATTTTTCATTTATAAATTTTTGTAAATTTGGCGTTTGTAATTTTGAAACTTACGATTTTGTTATTTCAATTCAGCTTTTATTACTTTTATAAACTCTTTTACTAAATCTTTCTCGGCGACCGTTTTCACAAATTTTCCGTGAGCGTAAATTGCTCCGAGTTTTTTACCGCCAAATAACGCAAAATCAGCTTCACGAGCCTCTCCCGGCCCATTTACAACACATCCCATAACCGCAATTTTTAATACTTTTCCTTTTTCGCCAATCAATTTTGATTTTGGGAGTTTAGCAATTTCTTTTTCAATTTTTTTCACCAAAGGCTTGAGTGCAATTTCGGTGCGAGCACACGTAGGACAAGAAATTATATATGGTTCCTTGTCGTATAAACCTAATGATTTAAGCAATTCTTTCGCAACTTTTACTTCGAGAATCGGGTCTTCGGTAAGAGAAATTCGAATCGTGTCTCCAATACCTTTTTTCAACAAATGACCGAGCGCAACTGAACTTCTGACCGCGCCTGAAATTAGTGGTCCCGCTTCCGTGACACCTAAATGAATAGGGTAGAGGTGAGTAGATTTTACTCGTTGCTTTATCTGCTGTTTCGCTTTTGATTTGAGAATTGAAGAATTTCTCGCGTTCATTTTTTTATAAAGAAGTTCGTTTGCGTCGATAGTCGTCTGAACATCTGTGCTTTTTATTGAAACCACTAAATTTGTAAAATTTTGAGATTCAAAAAACTTGATCCAATTCATTGCAGATTCAACCAAAGCTTTCGCTGTTGGACCACCATATTTATCTATCAAATGTTTTTCAAGAGACCCGGAATTCACTCCAACACGAAGAGGGATTCCTGACTTTTGAGATTTTTTTGCTCCGCCTTTTTTGGACTTTTTTGCTTCGCCTTTTTTGGCTGACTGAATTATTTTTTTCAACATCTCAACTTCTTGCGTATTTCTCATATCTTTCACAATATTCCCTGGATTTATACGGATCTTATCCGCGCCATTTTGTATCGCAAGCAAAGCTAGCGATGGATCAAAATGAATATCGGCGATGAGCGGAATATGAATTTTCTTTTTAATTTCTTTTAATGCTAAAGCGGACGCTTTGTCAGGAATTGACACCCTCACCAAATCACATCCCTCGCGCTCAAGCTCAAGAATTTGAGCAACAGTCGCCGAGACGTCTGACGTCTTTGTGTCACACATTGATTGTATAGTGATGTCTTTTTGTACGGTGTTTTTCTTCATTGCAAAAAACATTTAAACATAAAACAAGGGGCTTGACAAGTATTTAAATTTAATGTAAAACGTCGTCTCGTTAAAATTAAATCTGAAAAATATGCCAAATGTAAATTCAAGTATAGATCCTGAAAATCAGCTTACGGCTCAAGAACCAGAATTTTTGTTAGGAGAGGGTTCACCTGTATTTGCAGATTCGTCAGTCACAGATCCGACCGTTACAGGCTCGACTGTCATAAATTCTACGCCCGTAGATTCAACAACTCCTTACTCTGTTGAAAACAGTCCTGTCATAGATGATTCTACCGAACAAAGCATTACCGGAGAAGTCCGCGAAGCCACAACTTCGGTTATAAGTGAAGCCGAGAAAGCACGAGGGTATTTAAAACAATACCTTCTTGCAACATCTCCCGAAGAGAGAGAAGTTTTTGTAAGGAAAATAATACAAACTAAAGATGCCAAAACGATATCCGAAGCTTTTGATGAAACTACGTATACTCCCGGCAATACCGTCTCAAGAATGTTAATCGACGCATTAATTAACCTAAAAGTTTACACGGCGTTGGTCGAAAATTTTGTGTATATGACTCCTGGAACTGAAGATTTTAAACTTGTCGTGAGGACTATTGCAGAGCACGGAAATGTGAACGAAATTGGGGAATTAATCCAACTTGTCTCCGCTCAAACTCCTGAAGATAGAATATTGACCACAGCTTTGGAGGAAAGAGGTATAACCTTCGATCAATGGATACAAGAAGCGCGAGCAAGAGCAGGGGCAAAAGCAAAACATTTTTAATGTTTTTATGGATGATTTAGTGAGGTAGGACACCATTTACAAAGAAGAACTTAAAATTCTTGCGTGTGGACTGCAGGCTTCTATCGTTTACACACAGATCAAAAAGGTGCTTCTTTAACTTGACTTTAATCAGATCCTTATCTAATATTTGCCAGCGCTAATAGGATTTAACTTCCAAACATAGCTAAAAGTTTAAGAATCAATGAGGCGATAAGGGCACAAACCATCAGGCTAATAGATGAGAATGATGAGCAAAAGGGCATAATGGGTACCCAGAAGGCTATCCAAATGGCGAAAGAAATTGAGCTTGATTTGGTGGAAGTAGCCCCAAAAGCAAACCCTCCCGTTTGTAAGATAATGGATTACGGGAAGTACATTTACTATCAGGATAAGTTAGAGAGAAAGCAAAAAAAATCACAGCACAAAACTGAGATTAAGGGCTTAAGGATTGGGTTTAGGACAGGCGATCACGACCTAGAAGTAAGATCAAAACAGGCAAGAGGATTCTTGGAGAATAGAGATCTCGTAAAAGTGACAATGATGTTTAGAGGAAGAGAGATTGCGTACGAGAAACTAGGAAGAGAAAAAATGGATAAATTCGTGGCAGGACTTATGGACATCGCAGACTTAGAAACGCCACCAAAAAGACAAGGAAATTCATTAATATTGATATTAACACCTAAGAAAAATGAAACAAAAGACTCATAGCGGATTAAAAAAACGCATAAAAGTTCGAAAGAGTGGCACTGCTTCTTTCAGAAAATCTAGCAAAAACCACTTATTGGATAGCAAATCTAAGAGACAGAAAAAATCATTCCCAAATGGAATGCCTATCGACGCAACACAGATTGGAAGAGTGAAAAAATTACTTCCACATGCGAGGATCAAGTAGCGCCCGGGCATCACGTGCCGGGATAGTGAAGCCCGGACTTGAATATATATTTTATTTAATTCATATAAAATGACAAGAATCAAAAGAGGCGTAGCCGCCCACCGTAGGCATAAGAAAGTCCTAAAGGCAGCCAAAGGTTTCCGCGGACAGCGAAGCAGACTAGTAGTAGCTGCTATGACCGCTGTCAGAAAAGCAGGACAAAATGCGTATAGAGATAGACGCATAAAGAAAAGAACGTTTCGTGGCTTGTGGATTGCAAGAATCAATGCAGCCTGCAAACAATTTGGAACTAAATACAGCCTGCTTATCAACGGAATGTTCAAGAAAGACATTCAGGTCAACAGAAAAATGTTGGCCGAGTTAGCTGTGAACGAACCTGATGTTTTCAAAGCGATCGTTGACGAAGCGCTTGCAAAATAAACTCTTTCGCTATGCGAACGAGTAAACTTTCTTACAAATTAAAACCCCGGTGTTGAATCGGGGTTTTTGTTTGATTTGATTGGACTAAACCGTTGGTTTATTAATACAATTAATACACAAATTCCGTGTTCTACCGGGCTAGTCGGTTCCGGTTATTTTTGTTTACTCCGCGTCTTTAATTTCAACTTTTTCTATAACTACCTTATCAAGAGGAGTGTCTGAACCGTCTGTTTTTACTTTTGCAATGTCATCAACATTATCCATTCCTTCATAAACTTGTCCGAAGATTGAATAATCGCCATCAAGCATAGTCGCTCGCGTCTCTGGAAGAACTATAAAAAACTGACTTCCATTTGTGTCCGGACCGGCGTTTGCCATAGAAACCGCTCCGCGAATATGACTCAATTCAGGATCAATTTCGTTATCAATTTCTGTGCCTGGACCTTTGTAGCTATAACCTCCCATTCCGTTTCCTTTTTCGAAATCACCACCTTGGATCACAAATCCTGGGACTACGCGGTGGAATATAACATCTTCATATTTTCCCTGATTCGTTAATTCAATAAAATTCTTTACCGTTTC
>CAYURU010000056.1:0-5993 GCA_964447085.1 uncultured Candidatus Peribacteria bacterium
TCTATGGATTTTGCTTCTTTTGCGGCTCCTTTTAATAATTTTGATGTGTCGAGATTCATAAGCGTTGCGGGGATGAGTCCTATGTTTGTAAGGACTGAAAACCGGCCTCCAACATTCTTTGGAATTTCAAAAAGTTTAAAAGAATTTTTGATAGCTTCTTTGTATAAAAATCCGTTTTTGTTCTCTGTTATTACCATTACGTGATCTTTCCAATTTTTGCCAAACCATTTTGGTGCGCCTGCTATAATTAATTTGTAATTGCTTATGATTTCCAGTGTGTCGCCGGATTTTGAAGCGAATATAAATAAAGTTTTTTTCTTGTTTGAAAGTTTTGCCCCGAATGTTGCTGTGAATGTCGGTTCTATCGAATCAGCGAAGTGAAAATTTGGTAAATTTTTGTTGTGTTTTGCGAGAGTGTGGTAAACAACTTCAGTTCCGAGAACTGATCCTCCTATCCCGACGATTGCGATGTCAGAGAATTTTTTGAAGTATGGTAAAAGCTCTTTTTTAAGATTTGAAATATCCTGAAATGGTAATTGTTCAAATTCACTTTTTGCATTTTTTGAAAGTTGTTTTTTCGCTTTTAACAAAAGATTTTTGTGTTTTGTTAGAGTTGCTTTTTGAATTGAGGAATTGAGAGTGAGGTGTAGCATTTTTATGAGTGTTTTAGATTTATGCGTTTTTGAGGAAAAACTTTATTATTTCTTCTGATTTTTTTATGTTTTCAGGAAGTGTTGATAGAACTTTTTCAATTTGTTTTCGATTGTATCCGAGTTTCTCCAATGCAATTATGATGTCTTCATTTATCTCCTGATTTAATTTTTGATGTGTTCGCTCTGAATCAAGAATCGTGATTTTGTTTTTCAGTTCCAAGATAATTCTGTCTGCAACTTTTTTGCCTACTCTTGGGACGGATGTGATGAATTTTGTGTCTTCATTTAAGATCGCGTTTTTTAGTTTGTCGATAGGGAGTGATAGGATGTCTTGAGCGGTCTTAGGGCCGACTCCTGAGATTGAAATTAATTGTTTGAAAAATTCGAGTTCATCGAAGGAAGCGAATCCGTAAATATCAAGAGTGTCTTCGCGGACGTGAGTGTATGCAAAAAGAGTTATTTCGTCTTTTTCTTTTACTGTTGTGATTAAGTTTCCTGTGACGTTTGCAATATAACCTACATTTCCTGTGTCGATTATTATGCTACGCGCGAGTTTTTTTATAATTGTTCCTTTGAGGTATCCGATCACTTTTTTGAGGTTAGTAGTGTGGTTCTATTTTTTTGTTGCAGTGTTTTTTTATTTTTTCTTCTTGATGATCAATCTTTGGAGATTGAAAACGCTTTTTCCTGTGATAGCCATTTTTGGTTTCGATGTTTTTTTGTCGCGAGCTGTGAATTTTTTTGCGACGATTTTCTCTAAATGTTCGAATTTTTCGTGGTTTTTGGCCATACGGACAAGAATTTCTTCTTAAATTCCTTAAATTTGCCTTTATTTATCGCTTCTCGAATTTGCGCCATCAAGTTTAACAGAAAGTGTAAATTGTGGATAGTCATCAGTCGGTGTCCCAAAATTTCGTTCTCTTTCATCAAATGTTGAATATAACTTTTTGAGAAGTTTTTACAGGTGTAGCAGGCGCAATTTTTTTCTAATGGAGATGGATCTTCTTTGAATTTTTGATTCTTAATGTGAATAAGTCCTTTGTGTGTCCAAAATGCTGAGTGACGAGCAAGACGGGTAGGCAGTACGCAATCAAACATATCTATTCCGCGATCGACTCCTTCAAGTAGGTCGATTGGAGTTCCGACTCCCATTAAATATCTTGGTTTGTTTTCTGGTAAAATCTTTGTGACTTCGTCGATCATTTTTAACATTGTATTTCGATCTTCTCCGACAGAAAGTCCGCCGATGGCGTTTCCTGGAAGGTCGAGACTTGCGATAAACTCGGCTGATTTTTTACGCAGATCTGTGTAAACTCCACCTTGAATTATTCCGAAAAGTGCTTGTGGATGTTTTTGGGGGCTTTGCTGAGTTTTTGTGTGTGGTTTACTTGTCAGTTTGTTTGCTTTTTTCTTTTCTAATTTCTCGTGTTCTTTTTTGCATCTTGCCAGCCAATTATGTGTGCGATTCATAGCTTCCTCAAAATATTTTTTACTACTGTTTGCGTCGGCACATTCATCAAAAGCCATTATAATATCGGCACCTAAGTTGTGCTGGATTTGCATCGCTTTTTCAGGAGTAATAAAGTGTTTTTGACCGTCTATGTGAGATTTAAACTCAACTCCTTCTTCTGTGATTTTTACTCCGGCTTTTTTTGGGCTATCTTTTGCTAAACCTTTTTCTTGTTCAAGCGAAAAAACCTGAAATCCTCCCGAATCGGTAAGAATTGGGCGATCCCAATTCATCCACTTGTGCAGTCCGCCCATTTTTTTGACGGTTTTTTCGCCAGGGCGAAGCATAAGATGATATGTGTTTGATAAAATTATATCTGCTTTTAAATCTTTTAATTCATTCGGAGTTAAAGTTTTTACATTCGCTTTTGTTCCGACTGGCATAAAAACAGGAGTATGGATAACTCCGTGCGGAGTTTTAAAAATACCTGTTCTGGCTAATGAAGTATTTGCTTTGGGAAGATTGTTTTTCGCAACTTTTTTATTCGATTTTCCCGAAGCTTTCTTTATAATTTTAAATTCAAACATATTGAAAAATTTCTACTGTGGAAGGATACAGTAGGGAATTGATTTTTTCAATTGAGGATTGATTTTATTAACCTTGAGATAAATATTGTCCGTAATCTCCTAATACAGCTCCTCCAACCGCTTCTGATACTGCGTTTGTTATTCCCTCGACAGCATTTCCCATTTTTTCTTGTGCAACGATTCCGATAAGACCTCCTGTTGCTTTTGACACTGCAAGAGTTGTTCCTGCCGCAATTTTTCTAATTGCAACCATTGGATTTAACGTCCATGGTTTTTCTTTATTGAAAGGATTTATACTTGTGCCTTTTACATTTAACAAGCCTCTATTACTTTTCCATGAAAGTGTATCCAAAACAGCCTTTGATGTTCCTTTTATTATTCCCCATATACTTGGAGAGCCTTTACTGAGTTCTGCGGTAGTATATTCTTTGACTGTATCCCAACTTGTTGAGCCAAGGTGTTTTGCCCCTCCTTTGATTGCATTCCAACGTGACCCGAAAAATGTGTTGTTTTTTTGAGATTGTACTGGTGCTGTTGGTGCTGTTGGGGTTTGCGGTGCTGTTGGGGTCTGCGGTGATTCTGATGTATGTGTACTCATATTTATTTATGGTTTATCAATATGCCAGTTAGTTCTTAACTGTACACCTAATTGACGTTTTAGTCAATTGTTTTATAGTCTATTTTGTCTTCAAGATATGGTCCAAAATTACTATTTTCGCCATCGCTTCTGCGATGACAATAATTCTTGGGGCAAGACATACGTCGTGACGTCCTTGAATCTGGATTCCTGTTTTCTGTCCGGAGGATGTTATCGTATCTTGAGATTTCGCGATGGATGGGGTTGGTTTTATGGCTAGACGAGCGATGATTGTGTTGCCGTTTGAGATTCCACCTAATATTCCGCCTGCGTTATTTGAAAGATATTTAATTTCTCCCTTTTTATTAACTGTCATTAAATCATTGTTTTCAGAGCCTTTCATACAGGCCACTTCGAATCCTAATCCGAATTCGACTCCTTTTACAGCGCCGATTGACATAAATGCGTGGCTTAAATCTGCGCTTAGTTTGTCAAAAACTGGTTCACCTAATCCAATAGGTGGATTTTCAATGATTATTTCAACAACTGCGCCGATGGAGTCTCCTTCTTTTTGAATTTTTTCGACGAGTGAATACATTTCTTTAAATGCCTTTTTGTTTGCGCAACGAAGTGGATTTTTTTCTATGAATTTTCTGTCCAAATTCTTGGCTGTGTAATACGAATCGGCGTGAACGCCTCCGATTTGTATCGTGTGTCCATAAATCTGTAAATCCTTTGTTTTTCGTAGGGATTTCAGAACTTTTCCAGCAATTGCTCCAGCGATTACACGTGAAACCGTCTCTCTGCCAGAGCTTCGTCCGCCTCCGCGATAATCTCGTATTCCGTATTTCATCTCATATGTGAAATCTGCGTGACCAGGACGAAATGAGTTTTTAATTTTTTCGTAGTCTTGATTTTTTTCATCTTCATTAAAAATTATCACTGAAATTGGTGTTCCAAGTGTTTTTCCTTTGAAAACTCCGGATAGTATTTCAACGCGATCTTTTTCTTTTCTTGTAGTCGAAATTTTGGGATCAACAGGTTTGCGTCGATCTAATTCCTTTTGGATATCATTAACAGAAAGGGAAATATTTGAAGGGCATCCATCAATTATTACTCCTAAAGCGGGACCGTGTGATTCGCCCCAGGTTGTAATTTTGAAAATTGTGCCGATAGAGTTCCCAGCCATTTAAGAGAAATTAGCCTATAGAAATTTATCCTTATTCCTTTGGAGATTCTTCTACTTCTTCTTCAGATTCTGCTTTTTTGCTCTTTTTTGGTTTTGCCAATGCTTGTTTAGCGCGGAATTTCTCTACACGTCCAGCTGTATCGATCAACTTCTGTTTACCGGTATAAAACGGATGGCAAGCTGAACAGATTTCAGTTGTGATTCCATCTTTTGTGGATCCAACTAAATATTCTGCGCCGCAGCCGCATTTAGCGATAATTTCGTTGTATTTTGGGTGTATGTCTTTTTTCATAGCGGCGAGATTATAATAAAGGTGTTTTTTTATTGCAAGCTAAAGTTGTAAATTTTCAATAGAGAGTGTCCAGCTTGGTCAAAAGTTAGTTTATTTTCTGCAAATTTTGCTGCGTTTTCAGATTGTAGAGTCAGTGTCTCGTGCGAATTCAAAATTTCAATTAAAGTTTTACTGTCCTTTTCTATGTTATATGAAGAGGAAATTTCTCCTGTATTTGATTCTGTTATTAGTCTTTTCAGACTTTCACCACCTGTTCCAAATACCGGAAGTCCAAGTGATAAATAAGACAAAGCTTTCGTAGGGATTGCGTAATCGAGAGTGGCGTCTAATTTCAAAGATACGATCCCTAAAGAGTAGTTTTTTGCTATTTCCGGGATTTTGTCTGATGGAACTGGGTCCAAGAAGTTGATTTTGCGATCCAAATCTTTTATTCCTCTTTTTAAAATTAATTCTTTGCATTTTTGCGTGTTTCCGCGGCCGTAGATATCGAGGGTGATTTCGTCATCTTCTTTTATTGCTTCAGAGAAAACTCCCAACATATATTCGAAATTCTGTAATGGGCCGTATTGTCCGAGATAAATGCATTTCTTCGAAATTTTTTGCGATTTTGAGTGTGGGGTTTCAATTACTCCCGTGAGGATTGTTGTGCGAGGTGAATTTTCTGGGATGTATTTGTCTAATCCATCGGATGTCAGGACAAGATGATCTGCGTTTTTATAGAGAGCGGTGTCGATTTTTTTTAATAACTTAAATATAGGGCTTTCTACTGAGAGTTTTTTTATAGATGCAATGTTTTCCGCACACGGATCACCAATATCCACTATATATGGAATTTTAAATAATTTTTTTGCCATAATTGCAAAAATTCCCGGATAAGATGGGGGAGTGACGACGTGAATTAAGTCGATTTTTTTACGATTTTTTATGATGTAATGTTCCATTTTTAATAACAAAACAAAAGTGTCGAATTTCGTATGTTTTTTGTTGTATGCGAAAGGAGGAAGAGTTGTATTTACGTGATTTTGAAATTCTTTGCTTTTAAGAAAACCATTTAGACGAGCTGTTGGGCCAAATGATATTTCAGGGTTGTGAATTGTTACTACAAAAACGTTCATGCCTTTATATGTTTCAAAATATTTGTTTGTTTTAGTCTGTTTTCACTTTTGGAAAAATAGACGACTAAGATTTTTTGTTATGTGGTTTCTCTGCTATGAGGATTTTGACGATTTTCTCGGTTTTATAGCC
>CAYURU010000057.1:0-4591 GCA_964447085.1 uncultured Candidatus Peribacteria bacterium
TGAATACGAAATAGAAAAAGATCTGAATCTTTCCGGTAGAAAGGCGATTTTGGATTACGGCGTGGATAAATTTAATGATGCTTGCCAGGCTTCGGTTTTCAAATATACGGGTGAGTGGAGCGAAATGTTTCAGAGGATCGGACGTTGGGTCGATTTCAATAATACTTATGCTACAAAAGATAATAATTATATGGAGTCGATTTGGTGGGTTTTCAAAAGTATTTGGGATAAAGGATTGGTTTATAAGGGACACAAAAGTATGCATATTTGTCCTCGTTGCGAAACTCCGCTTTCGAATTTTGAAGTTACTCAAGGGTATAAAGATGTTACTGATTTGTCTGCAACTTGTAAGTTTAAATTAGGGAAGGATGCGCTTGAAGCGTTGGGAGAAGATGTGGATGAAGTCGTGAATTCAGGCGGGATTTCCGTGTTGGCGTGGACTACGACTCCCTGGACTCTTCCGGGAAACGTTGCTTTGGCTTTTGGTGAGAAGATTAAATATGTGAAATTTATACTTAAAAATTTCTCTGAATATCCGGATGGAATTTATATTGCGGCTGAAAATTATTTTGACGCGACTTTTAAACACTATGACAAAGTGGTTGAAGGTAAGCCAATTCCAAAAGCTGAGATTGTCGGGAAGGTTGATGTTAAAAAATTAATAGGGAAGACGTACGAACCTCTTTTTGATTTTTATAAAGATAAATTCAAGGATCAAAATATTTATAAGATTTATTTTGGTGATTTCGTTAATACAGAAGATGGAACTGGAATCGTGCATATTGCGCCAATGTTTGGTGAAGACGATTTGAAATTCGGCGTTGAGCACGATTTGGCTATGGTTCAACACGTGAAAATGAATGGTGAATTCAACGATGAGGTAAAGCCTTGGGCTGGGAAATTTGTAAAAGGACAAGATTTAAATGTTGCTGTCTATCTTTACGACAAAGGTTTGCTTTTCACTAAGAAAAATTTTAAACACTCATATCCACATTGTTGGAGATGCGACACTCCATTACTCAATTATTCTACGGAATCTTTGTTTGTGGAAGTTACGAAAATCAAAGACAAACTTCTGAAAAATAACGAGAAAATTAACTGGGTTCCTGGCCATATTAAAGAAGGAAGATTTGGTAAATGGCTCGAAGGAGCACGCGATTGGGCGATTTCGAGAAATAGATTCTGGGGATGTCCTATTCCGGTTTGGCAATGTGATAAATGTGAGCATTCGGAGTGTATTGGTTCGGTAAAAGAACTTGGCAAATTATCAGGCGGGAAATTGCCGAAAAACAAAGGTGAATTGGACTTACACAAACCTTACATCGACAATATTAAATTCAAATGTGAGAAGTGCGGGAAAGGAACTATGACTAGGATCCCGGATGTTTTGGATTGTTGGTTTGAATCTGGTTCTATGCCTTATGCGCAGTTGCATTATCCTTTTGAGAATAAGAAATTTTTTGAGAATAATTTCCCTGCGAATTTCATCGCTGAAGGGTTGGATCAAACTCGCGGATGGTTTTATACATTGCATATTTTATCGACCATTTTGTTTGATAAACCTGCATTCAAAAATGTAATAGTTAATGGGATTTTGCTTGCGGCGGATGGAGAGAAACTTTCAAAAAGAAAGAAAAATTATCCTGATCCTAGCTATTTATTTGAGGCGAAAGGTGTCGATAGTTTGAGATTCTTCTTGTATTCATCTGTGGCTCCGATGGCTGAGGATGTGAGGTTTTCTGAGGCGCATATCGATGAGATCGTGAAGAAGGTGACGCTTACTTTGTGGAATACTTACAGTTTCTTTGTAACTTATGCGAATATTGATAAATGGAAGCCAATGGAGCCTGCGAAAGCCGCTAGATTCAAACCGGCAAATAAGTTGGATCAATGGATTTTGTCTGAATTGAATGTCTTGGTTGGAGAAGTTACCGAAAAAATGGATGCGTACAATCTCACTTGGGCGACCCGTCCGATGATTGATTTCTTGGAGAATCTTTCAAATTGGTATGTCCGTCGTTCTCGCAGGAGATTCTGGAAAAGTGAAAATGATGGCGATAAGTTAGAAGCTTATCAGACTCTTTATACTGTTTTGACGACTTTCTGTAAGTTACTTGCACCGTTTATGCCGTTTATTTCAGATGAGATTTTTATCAATTTAACAGGTAAGAAATCTGTACATATGGAGAATTGGCCAAAAGCTCGCGAATCACTTATGAATAAGAATTTGAATAAAGAAATGGCCGCGATTCGAAAGATCGTCACTCTTGGGCTTGCTGTCAGAGGAAAGGCGAAGATCAAAGTTCGTCAGCCCCTTGCTTTGCTTCAGGTCGCGCTTCCACGCGGAATACAAAAGAAATGGATTATGGCTCAAAAATCAGTAATTTTGGAGGAATTGAATGTGAAAGGACTCGAAATTTTGGATGAAGCGGGGAAAGTTATTCAAAGATATGTATCTCCAAACGCTCGTGTTCTCGGACCAAAATACGGAAAAGATGTTCAGGTTATAATCAATGATGCGAAAGCTGGAAAATTCGAAATATTAGAAGATGGTCGTGTAAAAGTCGGAAAGTTCGTGCTCGAAGCTTCTGAGGCAGAGGTCGGATACAAAGGTCAAGAAGGTTATGATGTTGAAAGTCAGGACGGAGTGGTGGTAATACTCGATACGAAGGTCACTGAAGACTTGGTTTTGGAAGGATACGCTCGCGAACTCGTGAGATCTATACAAGATATGAGGAAAGAGGTCGATTATAACGTGAGTGATCGTATTGATATCGCTGTTCTTGTACAAGATGGTGGCGCGGATAGCGAATCGGATAACGGAGGTGTTGCGCGCGCTATTACAAGATTTACTGATTATATTAAAAAGGAAACTCTTTCTGTCGATCTTTTGCAGGAAGGTGGACTTGATAAAGCTGATATATCAAAAGAAGTTGATATCGCCGGAACGGTCGTCCGAATAGAACTTAAAAAAGCACCTTAATATGATAGGATTTTTAATGAAATTATCGTTGGATTTGGTTTTGAACGGAGTTTGTCTCTATGCCGTAATACATTTTGTGGACGGAGTTACTTATACTGGTGGACTTTGGTTTTTCTTGATTGGAGGCGTAATAATGGGCGTATTGAATTCAATAGTGAAACCAATTATAAAAATTATTTCACTGCCTTTGATATTTTTGAGCGGAGGGATTTTTCTTATCGTGATTAATGGTGTTTTGCTTTGGTTCTTAAGTTATTTCTTATCTGTTGCGGCATTTCGCGACGTCTCAATAACCTTTCCAAATTTGGGCGCATATGCTATAGGTGCTCTAGTATTTGGATTGGTAAACTTTATAACAAACCTAATAAAATGAAGACATTTCTATTTGTGACACAGATCGTTTTATCATTACTTCTTTCTTTGACTGTTCTAGTACAACAGAGAGGTGGAGGGCTTTCAGAGACATTTGGTGGTGGCGGAGATACTTTTCACGCGACTAAGAGAGGAGCTGAAAAAGTACTTTTCTACGCTACTATAATTTTCTCAGTTTTATTTGTTGCGAATTCTGTAGCGTTCCTTTTCGTATAATTTTCATATAAATTTAGTATGAAATTTTTTCGCAAATTAGCGAAGGTTTTCAGAGGTTATTCTGAGATTGATAAAGCAATTTCTTTTGCTTGTATTGGGATTGTTATGCTTATGCTTTTTAAGATGATTGTGTTTCCTTATGGGCTTTTTAATTTTGGTGATGAAAGTGTTTATACAGAAGGACTTGTTGGACAAAATGGCTTTCAGAATTTGAATCCTTTGTTTGTGGATTATAATGATCTTGATCGTGAGGTTTGCAGATTGGTTTTTTCCGGGTTGATGAAATATGATGCCCGTAAGGAAGCTATCGTTGGAGATATGGCTTCGCTTACTATTAACGAGGACAAAACCGAATATACTTTCGTTTTGAAAAACGGATTGAAATGGCAGGACGGACAGCCTCTTACTTCCGACGATGTTTTCTTCACTTTTGCTTATATTATTCAAGATCCTGCTTTCCAAAATGACGTTTTGAAAGCAAATTTCGATGGTGTTGAGATTACTCAGGTTGATAGTCATACTATTAAATTTAAACTTCCTCGTCCTAATGTGTTTTTTGCAACCAGTATGACGACCGGCATTTTGCCAAAACATATTCTTGAAACTGTTCCGGCCGATTCTTTGCTTTATAGTACTTTTAATAAAAAACCGATTGGAAGTGGACCATATGTTGTCACCGAACCTATTCAACAATTCAAAGATGGTCGTATGCAGGTGACTCTCGCAATGAATCCAAATTATTATGGAATAAATCCTAAGATCGAGAAATACAGATTTATCTCTTATCCGACTATGGATAAGTTGGTTGACGAGATTACGGCCGTGAACGGAATAGTAAAAGTTTCCGGTGAATATGCTACTGATTTGAAGACGAGAGGGGATTATGTGGTTATGCCTTATGATCTTCCTCAATATATGGCTGTTTTTATAAATACTGATAGAGTCAAATATAGTAAGATCCGTTACGCTTTACTTAAGTCTATTGATAAGGATGAATTATTGAAAGAAATTCCGGATAAA
>CAYURU010000057.1:4601-5713 GCA_964447085.1 uncultured Candidatus Peribacteria bacterium
TATTCTCCCGTTTTACAGCTCGATCAAGAGTCTATAGCTGTGAAAACTGATATTGCTGCCGCAAAACAGGCTTTGACTGATGCTCAATATAATTATCCAAAATCCGACAGCAAATTCCGCACTGATAAAGACGGGGAGATTTTGAAACTTTCTTTGCTTGCTCGTGAATTTGAAGAGGGGTCTCAACAAGCTGAGGAAGTTTCTACTGTTTTGAAATTCCTTGAAAAATCTTGGGAAGGGATTGGTGTTCAAATAGATGTTCAAATTTTGTCAGTGGATCATTTAAATGAAAGAATTATGAATCGTGATTACGATCTGCTTCTTGTCGGGCAAACTCTTGGTTATGCTTCTGATGATGCTTATAGTTTCTGGCATTCTTCGCAAGTGGATACAAATGGTCTTAATTTGTCGAATTATAAAAGTTTTCAAGTTGATAGTTTAATAGAGCAAATCAGACTTACTTTTGAATCTGAAGAGCGCCTTGAAAAATTAAAAACTCTTTCTAGTCAGCTCCAAACAGATGTTCCTGCTATATTCTTGTACAAACCTGTTTATTATTATGCTTCCGATGACAAAGTCGAAGGAATAAAGGTAAATGGTATGGCTTATTCTTCTGATAGATTCTCAAATTTGGATGAGTGGCATTTCAAGGATTAGTGTGTTTGGCTTAAAGTCTTTTCCTTTACTTTATAAGGAGAATTTGGTATTTGTATCTCGCTTTAAAAAATTAACTTTAATATTATGAAAGTTGTATTAAACGCTAACATTGCAAAAATTGGATTCAAAGGTGATGTCATCGATGTAAAAGATGGTTATTACAGAAATGTATTGCTTCCAAAAAACTTGGCTGTTCCTGCTACAAAAGCTGCTCAAGATTTGGCTGCTAAAAGAAGAGAAAAAATGGTTGTTGAAAAAGAAAAATTATTAGCAAACGTCAAAGAAGTTTTGGCTAAATTAAAAGGATTAAAAGTTGAAGTTTCTGCGAAAGTTACAGGTAAAGGAACTCTTTATGCCGCTTTATCTCAAGATGCTATCGTTGATGCGGTAAGAGCTGCTTCAAATATCCAACTAGAGAAGAAATACGTCAAAATTCCTGAACATATCAAGGCTCT
>CAYURU010000058.1:0-3653 GCA_964447085.1 uncultured Candidatus Peribacteria bacterium
ATCTGCAGCTTTTTGCATCTGCTTCAACGTGTTTTCGTACAGAGACATATCGAAATTGTTAAAAATAAATGATTTGCATAGTGTACCCGACCACGGCCGCTGTAATCGGTACGAATAAATTGTCCTCAACTTTACCACTTATCATTTCCACAAAAGATCCGGCAACAGCCATAGGAATATAAATCTGTGGAAATTCGTGTAAAACAACGAACCCAGTTAATAAATTAACAGCCAATCCCGCAAAAGTTCCGACATAAGTTTTATTTTTCCATATTTTTCTCTTTCCAAAAGTCATACCAAACCCGGCTGAAAAAGAATCTCCTAAGACCAAAATCATCACAGCGAAAAGTGCGATACCGTAAGGGAAAACAGAAAAAACAACAAGTGCTCCGATAAGGAAAGGTATCAAACTTGAAGTACTGAACATCTCTTTTTTTCTAAACAATACATCTAAAAATTCGAAAATTTTTGGTTTGTGTTCAAGTCTTATATGTTCAAAAATCAGTGCGGCCAAAAGTACAACAGTAAGAGCGATCAGAGCTACCTGTTTACCAAAGGCGAACATCATCAAAGTATATCCTTCAAACAGCGCAATTCCGGCAAGAAAATGCCAGCCTTTACGAAGCAATTCGGATAGGATTTTCATCCTTCTTTTTGGTGGGAAAATATCCATTTTAGCCCTAAAAAAAGATACGACCGGGGAAAATTTTATACCCCGACTTTCAAAATATCAAATTTTACGGCTTGCCTTAATGTGTTTTATGAAAATAACACTAGCCAAAACCAGAAAAACGATGCCAAAAGTAGATAAAACGCCAAGAATATACTGTTGAAACCCGCCGGCAAAGGTATTCGTAGTCAAAACAGACTCGATTTTATCATCTGAAGTTATTTCATTTTCGCGTTTAGCAACTTCCGCGGAAGAAAAATTTTCAAAATTAATTTGGTCGATGTCCTGTCTTGTCGAGTCCATCCCCGAAACTACGCCATTTTTGAAATTTAATTCAATAATGCTCTTTTCGTTGTACGAACTGTCTTTTTGGAAATAAATAGAAACGACATTCCCTCCACCAAAAGGGAAGCTGTCATCTCTGCGTAACGTTTCTCCGAAAATCACAGCGCCACTATTGTCACTAACGATATAGAAAGGGTCTCCGCCTTGTTCAAGAAAATTACCTGGATCGTATCTCAAGAAATGTAATAAATCTTTTTGATATTCCAAATGAAAAGCCAGTCCAAGCACAGGTGTTTCAATTTCTTCACATTTTACAGTTGCTTTTAATATATCGTGATCCAAATGTTCGATCTCAATATACACGCGTCCGTTTGAAGCAACTCCGATTTCAGAAATATCAAGATCGTCCGTCTGAATGTCGTTTGAAGATGTTGCATCGTTTGAAGAGCCGTTCACGTTTGAATTTCTTCCTCCGTTTGAGGAACTCACATCTTCGAACCAAGCTTTTTTATTTGTGGCACTTGTAGCCGACGTAGCTCCTGAATTTTCAGTGGAAACCCTTTCCATATTTTTTTAAAGTTAAATTTTGATTCCAAAATTTGCGCCGATGTCGATAAGATCGCTCCCGTCGATAATTCCGTCGAAATTTGTATCAAGCAACGCATCGTATTTTTCTTCACCGATCAAGGCGCCAAAGTGTCTCGCTAAATTATCCAAATCTTTTCCGTCCACGCGACTACTTCGATTGTTATCGCCTTTTATTCCACGGCTGTCAGAAGCGGTTATAGTTACAGCCGTACTAGCTATTCCATTTTTCACTGCTTTTACTTGGTATTCATAAACTACTCCAGGAATTACTGAGTTTGAGTCTGTGAAATTCACGGTTTGACTGGTGCCAATTTGAACGAAATCCCCACTTTGATTTTTTCTGAAAATTAAATAAGTATCAGCTCCGTCCGCAGGTGCAACCCAGCTCAAAGCAATACTATAATTTTCAGTGCCTTGCGTAGCAGTAAGTCCGCTCACAGCTCCAATAGTATTGGATGCAATTTTAAAAACTGCATTTGTATATCCACACAACGCGTCACCCAAAGAATCCGCTACAAAGCTTCCCCCTCCGAAATTTAAATTAACATCAGTGCCACTTTCAGCTTTTATTTTGAATGTAATAGTGAAGAGATTTCCGCTTCCAGATACGCCGGTTGATTTGCCGACTCTCGCGTTTCCAACTATCAATTTGCCGGGCTGTCCATTTTCCAGCGAAGCATTAAAAGCTGTTGTAGTTGCGCGATTCTCATTTAAAAATCCATCTTCGCGTATGCCGACATATTCGATTTTTGCGGGATCATAAACTATATCAAAGCCGTAAGAGAAAAGATCAACTGCGTTGTTTACAATCACGGTCGTATCTAGGTTTGAATTTTCAAAAGGGGATTCGTTGGATAAATCGAATTCAACTTGTGTCTGAGAAGCACTGCCCTGATAGGCGGTATTTTGTGATTTTGGGGTGCCGAGAATAGAACTTCCAAGAGATCCTGTTGATCCGTTCCCACTGCTTGCTGTAGCAAAATTTGAAGCGGAATCGACGATGATTGAAGGGTCAATTCTTTCCATTGTTGCCTTTGAAGTATTGTCACCTGCATACCAAGCTCCTCCGCTCGCATTCACAGTATCGATCACCGTTCCGGCAGAATCTTTTAATATCAATGTGTCGCCACTATTGGCTAAAGAAAGCCCTATTATTGCATCGGCTGTAACATTTGATGTTGCTTCAGTGTCTTCAATTAAGAAATATCCGTGTGCTGGGATGGTCCCGCTTACAATCACATATTGATCGGTGTAGTCATCTTCAATGTACCATCCGTCCAAACTCACACTTTGCGATCCGGGATTATAAAGTTCGATCCACTCATCATTCGAATTATCCAGTCCACCAGCCCACGCAATTTCATTGATCACCACGCTCCCGGAAGCCACCGCAAAAGCGGTTTCCCCGAAAACTCCGCTCGCAATTCCAAAGCCATGATTCATCGCATCAGAAACCCCAAAAATATTCCCAAACCCGCCACCGAATCCGCCACCAAACCCACTACCGAAAACACCTCCAAACCAAACCATAGCGCACAAAGCCCAAACAAAAATCTTTTTCATTTTGTGTTAGTTAAAAATAGAAATGAAGTTTTGCCTTTCGCGAAAAGACGCCTCGAATTTTACTCCGTGCATCTTTCAAAAAACTTTCAAAAACTATAATTCTTTCTAAATAAAATCTTAAATTAAACTAAAATCCGTACATCCTCCACACATTCTGAAGCCCACGCATTCTAAAGCCCACACATTCTAAAGCCTCCACATCCCGAAACACCCTCCACACTCTGGAGCCGGCATCTTAGATTTGATCCATAGCAGGATCTTTCCCAGTTTCTTCTATTAATTTTCTGCGGACACAAGGAACTTTCCACGGAACAGTATCTTGAGGATCGTTTCCAATATGTGCCAATGCACAGCTACATTTACCTCGAAAACCTTTTCTTAAATGGTCACACCTAACAAATTGAGCAATTCCATCAACACCCTGAGTGACCACCCTTCCTCTTTCAACCCCCATTTCGCCGACTCTCAAAGTTCCCTTAGACATATCTAAAGAATTATGTCCATCACCTGGATCCAGCATAACTCCTCCGCATGATGTAATACTTCT
>CAYURU010000058.1:3663-5688 GCA_964447085.1 uncultured Candidatus Peribacteria bacterium
TATGGTCAATATCTTTTTCTCCTTCAAGTCCATTAAAAAGGAAGTCCATAACTCTATAAGCAAGGCCTGTTTTAGGTTTATCAGCAGGAGTGCTAGATGATCTTTCGATCGTTTCTAAGCATTTTCCATCATTTTTTTCCACGTCGGTTTTCTCATCAAATATCCCTTCCGTATCAATTATTATCATTGGTTCTCCATCTTCAAATGTTTCAGACATATTAAATAAGTTAAATTTAGTAGCCAATCATAGCCCAAATTACCATATTGTCAAAGTTGCCTGGCAAAAAAACGACATTAAACGTTCACCAACTCAAAACTTTATCCGAAAACAACCAGCACGATCACCCCCATCACCATAACCAAAGCTCCAACAGCTCGTTCCCGTATTTTTTCTTCTTTGAAAATAAAGTACCCAAAAGCGACTCCGACCAAAGCGGCAAGCCGTTTTATAGCGATCATATAAGACGCGCTTATCAGTGACGAAGCGTATAGCTCAGAATAAATCATCGCGACAAAAAGCAATCCTTGAAATATCGACCACTTAGGTTTTGCGATAAGGCTCGCGTCTAAACGAAATTTATTTTTGCCGAATCTCATTTTTATCCCAAAAAGATAAACAGTTGAGATAAAAAATGTTCCCATAATCAGCCAAGTCGAATACGAAAAAGGATCGGCGAATTGCAAAGCATATTTATTTGATGTTGCTCCGATAGAGAAAATAACAGCGACTATAAAAGGAAGAAGTCCTCCTCCTGGCTTAAACAAGGCTTTTAAGGGACCAAAAAAACCATGTGATTTAATCCAAGAAAAATTTAAAATATAACTCCCGAAAACCACCAAGATAATTCCGCATAATCCATAAATATTTGGCAAAGTACCAAGTAAACCGTATTCAATCGGTACTATCAAAATAGGCGTAAGTCCGATGATCGGAGCGACGATTGATATATCACATTTACTATTTGCTTCTGCCAACATCAGTGATCCCGCAGCCATTACCAGAGCTCCGATGATAGCTGGGATTGTAAAATAATAATTATCGAAAGGTAGTTGGTCGAATGTGAAATAAGAGATGATTGCGACAAACGGCATTCCATACAAAGACATAAAATAAAAAATGGAATACGGATCGCTTTTGGTAGAATGGTCGCTGGTAGAATTTTTGGCATGATTTCCAGAAGACTTTTCAGAAATATTTTTAGCGACATTCCTGGTAGAACCTCCAGTAGAATTCTTAGCAATATCACCGGTAGAATCACTGGTAAAATTGCTGGCAGAATTTCCAGTAGAAAGATGTTTATTTACAGCCATTCTCGACGCGTCCGTCACTGCCGAAATCAATGAAAATAAAATCCACATAAAATGTTTTGATGTAATTTCTTTCTAAAATGGTGGGTCGGGCGGGAATCGAACCCACGACCATCAGCTTAAAAGGCTGCTGCTCTACCGACTGAGCTACCGACCCAAGTGAGGAACAAAAAGAAAGACTACTTTCTTTGGAGTTCCGAGTGAGGGATCTGTATCCAAAAGATACCGATCTAAAAATGCAGACGGTATTCTACTTTCCACCTTGAAAAACCGCAAGGGAATTTTCATTCACGCCCTTCATTCACGCCCGGGCATCACGTACGTCCAACCTAAAGTCCGGGCTCTAAGCGCCCGGGCATCATATACCTCCAAGGTGAAGTCCGGGCTCGAAACTCGGGCTCGAAACCAGACCTCTACTCCTCACCAAAGCTATTCAACAGGAACGCCATCGCAGGGATAGCAAACCATATGTTGTGGTAGTAAACCATAAGATAAACGAGGTAAGAATCATCAGTTAAACTCTTCAAAGCTTCGCTGACAAATCCGCCACCTCCGAGGATAGAAACTCCCGAAACGAAAACTAAAACAGAACTTATAATAAGTCCGGCACTGCAAGCCGCATAAAATAAATGTAAAAAGAACCCAACGATTCCTCTAATGCCACTTGTATTAACGGTAAATGATCCTTTTACAGCAAACAAAATAACCATCAACAAA
>CAYURU010000059.1:0-5687 GCA_964447085.1 uncultured Candidatus Peribacteria bacterium
AATTAGTTCTTTCAATTTACGAATATAAGATCGTTGAGATGAGAGGAACGTGTTTTTTACGTATTGTTGAGTGATTGTAGATCCTCCGCGTGCTGCGCCTATGCCTGTGAGTTCGTGAAAAACAGCTTTCGTGATGCCAGGTAAATCAAATCCACTGTGTTCGTAAAATTGATCGTCTTCTATCGCCACCGTTGCATCGGCTAAAGTTTTTGCAATGGCGTCCATTTTTACGTATTCGCGATTTTCCTCTCCGTGGATTGTGTAAAGAAGGCCTCCTTCTTTGTCATAAATTTCAGTGGACTGTGCGGCGGCTAATTTGTCGAGATTTGATACGTCAGGCAGGGTAATGGAAAGAATTCCTATCATTAATGCCATTAAAATTGTTCCGAGTATGGTGCCGCCTATAATTATTGTTAACCCCCAAAATACTATACGTTTTTTTAGACTTTCGTCTTTTGATGGTGCGCGTGATCGAAGATGTGCAATTAAATTCTTGTAATTTTTCATGAATTTTTTTGTTATGTTTGAAATTGGGTTAAGCGCCTCTTATAGCGCCTCCCAATGATTTTAGGTTCTCAAATACTTTCTTTTGTACGTTCTGCATATCCGTGTCGTTCAGCGTACGATCCAGGCTTGATAGTGTGATTTTGAATGCTACAGCCTTCTTTCCTTTATCAATATTTGAGCCTTTATAGAAATCGAAGAGTTCTACTTTTTGGATTAAATGTTTGTCTGCTTTTTTGATCGCGTCTTCGAGAGTTTGGATCTCTATTGTTTCGTCTACGACGACTGAAACATCAAATTCTATTGATGGGAAACGACTCAATTCTTTGTATTTAGGTGTGCGTTTTTCGAGCTTTGTGAGGATAGAAAGATTTATTTCAAATGCCGCTATATTGTATCCGTCGAGGTCGTATTTTTTTGCTACGAGTGGGTGAAGTGT
This sequence comes from uncultured Candidatus Peribacteria bacterium, assembly GCA_964447085.1. Taxonomy (GTDB): domain Bacteria; phylum Patescibacteriota; class Gracilibacteria; order UBA1369; family LOWO2-01-FULL-3; genus DAONBD01. Next base: position 944 of record CAYURU010000059.1, read on the forward strand.
AAATATTGAACCAAGTGTTTCACCTTTTTGAGTGAGTAATGTTGTGGATCGTGTTGGGTGAGCGTATGAAAGTTCAGATCCCGTCACCGTTTTGTAGAAAGGAATTTTTTGTTGTTCTAAAATCGTTGCTACTGTTCCTTTTGCTTTGTAGAAAACTTTGTCGTTTGCGCCTTTTTCTTTTGTGCAAATAATTCCGGTTACCCATTTCTCTTCAAGAGGGAAGTATTCGCCTAAGTCTTTGTATGTTCTGCCGATTTCAAAAATCTTGAAACCATCTGAATATTTAGCGTTGAGAACAGTCTTGTTTAACATATTTGGAATCAAACTTTTTCTCATATGAGTCTGATCTTCTGAAAGATAATTTTCGATTAAAATATGTCCTTCTTCAGGGATTCCGCACTTTGCAAAATCTGATTTTGAATAGAAAGAATATGTAAGAATTTCATTGAAACTTAAGTTGAAACTCAAGAGTTCTCTTAGTTCGTGTTCTGCGATGCGTTCTATGTTTTCAATAGGTAGGCTGGTTGGTAGATCCGGGAGGATTGCCGGAATTTCGTCGTATCCGTAAATTCTAGCGACTTCTTCTATGAGGTCGTTTTCTGTATTGATGTCTTTTTGGGCGCGGAATGATGGAATGGTGACGAGCAAAATATCTTGATCGTCTAGTTTTTCTTCAACTATGAAATGTAGGCGTTTCAAAATATCTGCAATTTCTTTTTTGTCTATTTTTACACCGATTTTTGAGCAAGTTCTTTGAATGGATAATTCGACTGTCGTTAATTTCTCTTCGAATTTATGTTGGTCGTTGATCGGGCCGGCGACGCAAGCGCCCGGGCTTACTTCAAGGATTAATTCGATCGCGCGAAGCATTGCAAACAAAGAAAGATTTGGGTCGAGTTGCTTTTCGAAACGTTGTACTGACTCCGTTCTTAGCCCCAATGCTGTAGATGTTTTTCTTATGTTACTTCCATAAAATGTAGCCGATTCAATCACTATTTCTGTAGTGTCTTCTTTGATTCCGGATTCTTGTCCACCCATAATTCCAGCTAGTGCTAGCGGTTTAACTTCGTCTGCGATGAGCAACATTTCTTCGTTTAGTTTGCGTTCTTCACCGTCTAGAGTTGTGATAGTTTCGCCTTTGTGGGCCGTGCGAACTACTATTCCTTTTTCGATTAATCTTTTGTCGAATGCGTGGAGAGGTTGGCCGAGTTCGGCTGAAATATAGTTAGTGACGTCAACGATGTTGTTGTAGCATTTGTGTCCGACTGCTTGTAATTTTTTCTTCATCCATTCAGGAGATTCTTGAACTTTTACACCTTTAATTATCACTCCGCAGTATCTTGGACATAAATGGAAATCTTCAACTGTTACTTTTATTCCGTCTCCTTTTGTTGGAATTTTCGGAGCCGGTTTTAATGCTTTGAATTTTGTTTTATAAATTGCTGAAATTTCTCTCGCAACTCCGTAAATTCCCCAAAGATCAGGGCGGTGAGTGAGAGCTTTGTTATCAAATTCAATAACTGTATCGTTAAGTCCAAGTAGATCTGTTAAAAGAGCTCCTGGGGTTGGTTTTGTACTTGATAAATCCAGTATATCTTCAGGTCCTTCGCTTGCGGATTTTGTAAGACCAATTTCTTCGCTGGCACATATCATTCCGTCGCTTTCAACTCCGCGGATTTTTGTCTTTTCCAAAGCGACTGGATCGCCTTCTCCGTGCCATCGAACCTTACATCCGCTTGGCGCGTACGCGACATACATTCCTTCTTTTAAATTTGCTCCGCCACAAACTATTTCTCTATGTTCAGTGCCTATCAAAATTTTTGCTATTCTTAATTTGTCCGCATTTGGATGCGGATTAACTTCTTCTACTAATGCGGCTATAACTCCGTCTAAAAGTTCATTTCCTTTGCTTACACCTTCGGTTTCAGCAGTTTTTACTGTCAGTGTTTTTGCTAATTCTTCAGGAGAAACTCCGGTAGGTAGGTCAACAAAATCTTTAAGCCAATTTAATGATACGTACATATTTTTTATTTAAAGGGGCAATTAAAATTGCCTGATAAATCTTAAGTCTCCACTTGTAAAGAGTCTGATATCTGTGACTCCATATCTCATCATAGCGAGGCGTTCCAATCCAAATCCAAACGCCCAACCTTGATATTCTTTTGAATCAACTCCTGATGCTTTGAGTACATTTTCGTGAACCATTCCCGCGCCCATAAATTCGATCCACCCTGAATTTTTGCAAACACGGCATCCTTTTCCCTCGCAAAGTAGGCAGGAGAAATCGAGCTCAAGTCCCGGTTCAACGAATGGGAAATATCCCGGTCTGAAGCGGACTACAACCTGTTTTTTGAACAGTCTGCTCAAGAATTCCGTCATCACGCCTTTCAAGTGTGCGATCGAAATGTTTTTATCTATAAGGAGTCCTTCGACTTGATTGAATGTGTGTTCGTGGGACGCGTCTGTCGCTTCGTTTCGGAATACTCTTCCTGGGACGACCACTCTCACCGGCGCGCCGTATTTTTCCATTGTGCGAACTTGCACAGGAGAAGTTTGCGTTCTCAAAACCAAACGTGAATGTTTCGGATCGGATTTTCCTTCGACGAAGAAGGTGTCTTGCATATCACGAGCGGGATGATCTTTTGGAATGTTTAAACCTTCAAAATTGTAGTATTCGCTCTCGATTTCAGGGCCATCCATAATTGCAAATCCCATCTGGCTGAATATTCTTTCAACTTCTTTTTGAAGTTGCATAAGTACGTGGATTGATCCGACAGGAGGTCTAATCCCAGGATATGTTGTATCGAAAAATTCTTTTGATAAACTTTTTGCTAATTCCTCTTTTTCAAATGCCTCGAATTTCTTTGCGAATTCTGTTTCAAGTTTAATTTTAGTTTCATTCAAGGACTGTCCGGCAGTTTTTCTTTCTTCAGGAGAAATAGATCCCATTGTCTTGAAAAGATCCGCCAATTGTCCTTTGCGGCCAAGATACTTAACTTCGGTGTTACGAAATGATTCTATATCTTTTACAATCTCTAATTCCTTGAGCGCTTCTGCTACTAATTGTTCCAACTTTTCTTTCATGTTTCTTTTAAATATTACGCACGATAATTTACTCATTTTAAGGAGAAAAAGCAATCGATTTGGCTTGTATGGAGCCAAATATGGACTTTAGTTCAAAATTATGGTATAATTACGCATTGAAATTAATATAAAAACTAACATAAAACCTCATGAATTTTATAGTCAAGGCGGTGGCTGCTAAAGGAGTGGAAACTTTAAAAAAGAAAACGGGAGACGCTCTTAATGTCGCCGAGGAGTTTGAAGCGAAACGTGTGGATAGAAAACAGACTATGACAGAGGCTTTGATTGCAAAGTTTAGATTTCTCAAAAACGACTTAATTGCTCCTGAAAAAGGAAAATTTAAAGTGTCTTCAAAGCTTGAAATCGATGATTTTTTAAGAAGAATGATTATTGAAAATCCGGAAGCGATTATTTGTTCGTATGCGGATCATTTACTACATTTAAGCGCATCTACTACAGGGACTGAACTTCTCCAGTTTTCTGGAGAAATCGGGGTTGTACAGCATAATGTTGTGAGAGTTCTTGGAGTGATGAGAAAGAATTCAAAAGATCTCGACATGTTGCAAGATCTTTCAGATTTTCTGGATGATTTAGAGACGGTTAAAAACCTTGCCGATCATTTAGCTGCATTATCCGATGAAGACAGAAAAAAAGTTTTGTCCGGTGATAAAAAAGATCTTACTAATGAGCAAAAAAACGTACTTTTGGAAATGGAAGAAGTTGGTATTTTGAGAGAAGAAGATTATGGCGATGCTAAAGAAAATCAAAAAGAAATGGAATGGGACGACATCAAGGTTACAGATCTTTTAAAGAAGCTTCGCGAAGAGGACTTGCTTGCCGAAAAAAAAGGAAAGGTTTCCAAGAAAGGAAAGGAAAAAAAGGGCAAAAAAGAAACAGAGGTTATTCCAGAAGTTGCTCAAGAGGTTGTTGGAATTTTTGAAAAAGATCAGCCGAAAAAATCTTCAGGCTCTGCTCGTGGCTGGGGATCGGTAAAACAAGTTGGAGACGAATCTATCGAGGAAATTGACGAGGCTGTGTAGTAGGTCAGTGATTAAAAAATAAAAAACCGCGCCTTATAGTGGGCACGGTTTTTAAATATCGTTGAAAGACAAATTATCTTACAGCCTCTTTCAATGTTTTTCCTGCTTTGAAAGCTGGAAGTTTCATTGCTGGGATCTTGATAACCTGTTTTGGGTTTCTTGGGTTTACACCTTTTCTTGCAGATCTCTTTGATACACGGAATGTACCGAAACCTGTAATCGTAACAGTTTCACCTTTCTTGAGTGATTTTGCAATCAACTCTAGAACAGTGTCTAGAACTTCTTGAGCTGCTTTTTTTGTAACGCCAGTTTTTTGCGCTGCAGCTGCCACTAGGTCCTGTTTTGTCATGGAACTATGGGTTAAAAATTTATTTTTTTGCATTTGGTATGCGGGGCCTATTATAAATTTTGGAAAATTTTGCGCAAGAGAAAATGCGACAAAAGGGGCTTGAGAAAGGCGAAAAATGTTGGCTTTCAATAAAAAGTTTTGACGAAACACACTATATAATATACAAATGGTGCGTGTTTTATCGCGTACTTTAATTATTGTTTTTGTGTCGCGAGCACAACAAATTAAAAAAAATTATGGCAAAAAATTTAGTTATCGTGGAGTCTCCTGC
>CAYURU010000060.1:0-5653 GCA_964447085.1 uncultured Candidatus Peribacteria bacterium
AATTTTAGTAATCAATCGCGCACCATTTTCTTTCTCAGGGTCGAGATCAAATTCCTCGATACCTTTGATATTCGCAGTTATTTTAATTTTATTTCTGACGGAATCTTTTTCAAAAATCTGATAACTTATTGAGTCTTCATTTATTTTCACCAATTTTTTCTGAGGGCTCTTTTTTAATGTTAATTCTTGCGTGAGAAGCGCGTTCATCTCGGATTTCGAATATGCGTAAGCTGAAGCAGTAATGTAGCCGGAAACCTCAAATTGAGCGATTTCTTGGCCTGGCTGAGCCACTATAGGATTTGTGACAACCTTTCCAACTTCGATCGCATTAATTCCAGTCAAAAGCACGTAGTCAGTTTTTGAAGTTTCGTTTTGTTGTATTAACTGGGCTTTTAATTCATCTTCAACAGCTTTCACCAAAGTCTCGGAAAGTCTGGTCTTGGAAGCCTCAAGATCTTCTTCTTTAACCTCTGAGGTAAATGAAGTAATGCCACCAGCCATATTTGTAGTGCTTTCAGCATTCAAAAGTGCACGATTTGATTCGCCCAACCCAGGTAAGAAAAATTTTGCAGGCCCTATATTTCCTCTCTCTCCAATAACTTGTCCGAATGCATCTACTGGATCAGCTACAACATACGCTTCCAATTTCCCGGGCCCGCTTACACTTGAAGCTGGGACAGTGACATCAGTTGTTATGCGATAAACCAATCCGTCGTTCGTCTGAAATCTGGTTTTTTGCACCAATCCCCACGGCTTGTCCGAATTATTTATAATAGTTAGTTTCCCGCTTGCATTAGAGGCATTTGGAGAAAGCTTTTTACCGGTTGATTGATATTGTATCGCTCGTTCAACGCGAATATTTAATTTTTTACTAGGGATCATATGAGAAGTGGAGGATTCAATTTCGGCTTTATTTATCTCATAATCGGCAAGAGTTACATTTACGGATTTTTCCAAGATACTTGCAGCTGGCGTCAAATAAAGTGTCGCTCCTGGGAGAGCAATGTAAAAAATCACAAGTAAAATCAAAACGCTAAAAACCCCAAGTCCGATCAGTGCTTGTTTATTTGGTGCGACCAAAACAAGACGAGATTTCTTTTTAGTGTCGTCTTTATTTTCAGGCTTCAATGTAACAGGTGATAATTTTTCGTTTCTGAAATCAGTGGCTCCACGCGACGATCCAAAAAATTTTCTTTTGTTTCTTTCAGCGGCGAGAATTTCTGGAATTGAAAGTTTCTTCTCGGAAAGTCTGGTCGGAGTTTCATCTACGACAGAATTAACAGAGGCTTTCAATGGACTAATTCTAATTTGTTCGTCTTCATCTTCAGAAGAAAAAATTACAGGACGATCTTCATTCTCAGTTTTGTCATAAACCGTGATGCCGACTTGTTCGCAAAGATACGCTCCGTTTTTATCATTTGTAATTACATATAAATTTTGACCGATTTCTTCAGACTTTTTCTTTAAAATTTTCAAATTAACAATGCTTTGGAAAACAACAGCTCTCTGAGGAATAACAAGATACACGTGTTTGATGCGAAGATTTTTTATCTTGTCGTAAACACTTGTGACTTCGTCATCAATTTCTATATAAACTACTTTTTTAGCGGAAATTATTTCTGTGCGATCAATGGAAGGGACTTCATCACTTACTTGGATTTTTGACTCATTTTGTATTTCTTCAATTTTGAAATCCTCAGCGAAAAAAACATCTCCAGTAGATTCTTCAACAGTTTCTTTGACGGATAATTCAGCGGTGACAATAGTGTCTTCTACTGGCGCTACGTTTTCGGTGACGGGGGTGTTTTCGTCGACCGTGACATTCTCATCAACATCCGTCACATTCTCAGAAAGGTTTTCAGTAACTTCTCCGTTAAGTCCACTTTCCGTATTATCTGAAATACTCAACTTATCTATTTCTTCATCTAAATTCTCAATTTCCACATCTTTTTCAAAACGCTCCGAAGTCTGTTTTTTTGGCTTCAGTTTCTCAGTGAAACTTTGAAGGCGTTTTTTGAGAGACATTACGATTATTTATTATGGGAAATTATATTTGCATCAAGCGAACAACTTTTTTCAATACCTTCGTCAAAACTTGTTCTTCTCGCATAAACTCGAGTCCCAAGTGGGCGAGAGAAACGACAGAAATATCTTCGGGTTGATCGAGCTTTTTAGTTTCATCTGCAACAGTAGAAATATATTTGGAATTCACAAAAGAAATTTGCGGTTTTTTTGCAAAAGGTAGGCTTCGGAACCAATCACGAGATTCGAGTGCTTCACGGATTTCAGGAAGTTTTGCGCCTCCTCCACAAAGTAAAATTTTGGAAGGGAACATATCGATATTTTCGAATTCACTCAGCGTGAGGGCAACGCCTGAAAGCCACACATCACAGTCGCTTTTCATAGCTTCGTGGACGATACGATGAGATTGTTTTTCCAGCTTGTCGGTCGCATAAGCAATTTTTATTTCTTCGGCTTCGTTGTACGAAATGTTTAAACTCTGAGCGAGTCTTTTTGTGAATGTTCTCCCACCAAGAGTGAACATTTTTATACCTTCCAAAGTGCCATCTCGCACAACCGCGATATCCGTGGTGCCTCCACCAACATCTATAAAAATTGCGCCAAATTTCGCGTCGTCATTTTCCAGCGCGCGAGTGATAGCATAAGGTTCCGCAGTGATTGCTAAAAGCTCCTTGTCGAGCTCGGCAGCGATCGTCTGCAACGCTCCGTAATGAACCAAGGGCGCGAACGCATTAAAAATACTCACACTGACTTCTTTTCCTTGGAATCCAATTGGATTTGTTACTTTGTATCCGTCAATTCTTACATCAACTATTGCCGCATTTATAAGTTTTACATCAATTTCATTGTAACCGGTTTCATACGATAGTTGGCTTCGAACTTGGTCAAAAGCCTTCCATTGAATTTTGTGGACAATGTTTTTCAATTCAGACAAATCGATCTTTGAAGTGGGGTCGCGTCGAACATAAGAAACAGTTGTAGTTGCTCCTTTTACAAGTTCTCCACCAATTCCCATAATAATTTGAGCCGCTTTCATACCGGCAGCTTTCTCAGCATCGTGAATAGCGTCATGACAATTTCCAATAACGGAAGCTATGTCTGTCACAGCCCCACTTTGCATATCTCCAAGTTTCTGTTTTTTCTTTCCAACTCCGAGAATTCTTCCGTGTTTTCCTTCACTCAAAACAAGAAGAGCTTTTATCTCATCAGTTCCAATATCAAGAGCAATAAAGGTCCCGGGACTGCCTGCATTTTCTTTTTTTCTTCCAAATAAACCCATTGAAAAATGTTTGTTTTAAGCCCGACCAATATACTTGAACTGAAGGAGTACGGTCAAGGAGTTTTAAACCAATCACTGCTTAAGTCGAAGCCAGTTTTATTGGATGATTTTTCTTTGAATTTTTCGAATCCAAGTTGAATCAATTTATTCAACAAATCAGGGAATGTTATTCCGGCATTTGCCCACATCTTTGGATACATACTGATAGATGTAAATCCAGGAAGAGTGTTTATTTCATTCAAATAAATTTCACCTGTTTTTCTATCTATAAATGAATCCACGCGTGAAAGTCCTGAACATCCCAAAGCTTTGTATCCGCGAAGGCAGTAGTCGGTAATTTTTGCCTGTAAATCTTCGGATAAATTTCGTACAGGAATTTCAGGATGGGATTTGCCATCAACATATTTATCGTTATAGTCATAAAATTCTCCTCCGACCACTATTTCTCCAAGCGAAGCGGCTTTTGGGTCGTCATTACCCAATACAGCGCATTCTATTTCGCGAGCATCAATTCCTGTCTCAACCAAAATTCTCGTGTCATATTTGCAAGCCTCATCGACTGCGGATTCAAATTCGGTCCATTCTTTTACTTTACTGATTCCAACAGAAGATCCCATATTGGAAGGTTTTATAAACAATGGGAGAGCTAATTCTTTTTTAACTTTTTCAATAATATCTTTTCGTCCAAATTTGCTAGAGTCCGTAGTTATCCATTCAGTGCGAGAAAAAGCGACATACGGAACGACCGGAATTCCACATTCGCTCAAAACTCTTTTTGTATTGATTTTGTCCATACATAAGCTGGAAGCCAAAACTCCGCATCCTACGTAAGGTAAATTCATCATTTCAAAAACTCCCTGGATTGTCCCATCTTCACCATACGGTCCGTGTAGAACAGGGAAAATTATATCGCAACCGTTCAAAGCGGTGTCGAAAGAAACCGGTTTTAAATTTAAATACGATCCGTCTTTGAATTTTTCTATCAAACCATCGTTTTCATCTCTGGTATAAGTGTCATTTTGCATATACCATTTTCCGTCTTTTGAAATTCCGATTTCTCGCAATTCGTATTTGTCTTTTGGCATTTCATTTCGCACGCTGGTCGCAGAAACTAGAGAGACTTCGTGTTCACCACTTCTTCCACCGAAAACTATTCCAACTTTTAATTTTGACATACTTCTTCAGTTAATTGGTGCAAATTATAGTTCAAGAGATCCGTAAAACGCAACAGCCTTATCATAATATTCAGCCCATCCGACATTTCCAAAATTGAAATGCCACCATTCCCATTGGTACGGCCCAAATCCTTCGGATATCAAAATTTCACTAAGAATTTTTCTGTTTTCCGACTGCTTTGGAGTGATATCACGCGCTTCGTCGACTTCAGCCCACGTATAAGATTTTTCTGTAAATTCATCGAACGAAGTCCCCATATCCAATTCTTTTCCTTCAGCGTCAATAATAGTCAGGTCGATAGCTCCTCCAGTGTTATGTGGAGAAGGTCGCGATGGGTCGTAACTAGCGTATTTTACGAACTTTTCGACTTCTTCTGCGAGTTTGGAAGAGTCCCATTCAGGATGTTCAGTTTTTCTTAGTGCGGTTAAATCATCGTATAATTTTTGTTGTAAATTTAATGGTCTGTATCCATCCCAAATTAAAAAATTCCAACCATTAGGCAAGTGTTTTTTTGCTTTAATTAAAGCGTTAACCGCGCCTTCGCGAAGTTGCATTGAATTGTCTTTCGTTAACCCCTGTCGAAAATACATTGGCACGCAAATAAAATCCTTTGGGAAATTTATCAAAGGCTCGCGATTATCTATAATTTGAATTACCTTTGTGTCCATTTAACAATTTTATTTACACAGCGCTTTTATACGAAAATACGCGGAATTCGATCATTTACCCTAGTCGTCACTTCATAATTGATAGACCCGATCCACGAAGCAAATTCCTCCGGAGAAATAGAATCTGAAGGCGTTTCACCAATCAAAACAACTTCATCTTCCGCTTGTACTGAAGCTATGTCAGTCACGTCAACCATTATTATATTCATACAAACACGTCCAAGTAGTTTTGCTCTTTGTCCGTGGATCAGAACATGTGCATTATTCGATAATTTTCTGTCATATCCATCGTAATATCCAACAGGTACGATCGCAACAAGAGTATCTCTCGCCGTTCGACAACTGCATCCGTAGCCAATAAATTCGTTTTTAGGAACTTTTTTAACCTGTGCAACAACGCTTTTCCAAGTGAAAGCAGGTCGCAACTCAAATCCATCCGATCGCCCACTTTGATACGCGACAAAAGTCTCTTTTGAAGGCCACATCCCGTATGAAGAAATCCCGATTC
>CAYURU010000061.1:0-5458 GCA_964447085.1 uncultured Candidatus Peribacteria bacterium
GCGTGGGACTCAAAATCCCATCTTCGCAAGGAGGTGAGAGTTCGATTCTCTCTCTGGGCACCATTTAATTTTAGTTTATGGAAAAAGGCAGAAAAACATCACTGAAAAAAGGTAAGAGAAAGTCATTAGGATTGTCCTTGAAACCTAATAAAGCGTTTTTGAAGCAGTTGGTTTTGGCTATGGCGGTTATATTGATGTGGTACGGAACTTGGGCAGGACTTGATCTTTTATTGCCAGCAGAAGACCCTATATTGAGAGTGACCGGTCCGATGATTGTAGGATTATTTTTACTCTATTTACTTGATGAAGAAAACGAAATAGAAGAGGTTACAGAAGCCCTCGAAAACGAAGTTGAGGATGAAAATTAAAGAAGATGAAAATTAAAAATGATATTTATCTGATTTTGCATTATGGAGAACTTGCTCTCAAAGGTGGGAACAAGGAACATTTTCAAACTATTTTAAGACAGGATTTGATTAGAAAACTTCGATTGATTGGTGTGAAGTCGGATGTAAATTTAATTTTGAACAGGTTTGTAGTGGAGCTTCCCTCGAATGTGGATTTTGAAAAAGTGAGAGAGGCGATAATGAATGTTCCAGGTTTGGAAAATTTCGGTTTTTATCATAAATGTGAATTGAATTTTGATAAGATTTGTAAATTTTTGAAAGAAAGTTGGCCTAGAGATTTGGTTGTCGAACGTGGATTTAAAACTTTTTGCGTGAGAGTTAAAAAGTCACAAGAATTTTTGCCGTTTGACAGGTTGGAAGCCGAACACGATTTTGGAGCTTGTTTATTGAAAGAAGATATTGGATTGAAAGTTAAAATGAAAGATCCTGATATAACTGTAAATATAGAGATATTTGGAGAAGCCGCGTATGTGACTTATGAGAAATTCAGAGGAATTGGCGGACTTCCTGCTGGGACCGGTGGAAATGTATTGGCTTTGATTTCAAAAGGCTTTGACTCCCCTGTCGCCGCTTACAAAATGATGACTCGTGGCGCGAAAGTGCATTTCGTCCATTTTTCAGGTCAACCTTACACAAAAAGAGAGGAACTCGAACACGTGAAAGAGCTCGTGAAAATTGTCGGAAAATTTCAGAATAAGACAAAGTTGGTCGTCATTCCTTTTGGCGAAATTCAGAAGAAAGTGTCTTTGAATTTGAAGGTGCCGGAGAAATTGAGAATAATTATTTATAGAAGAATGATGTTCAAAATTGCCGAGAGAGTTGCGAGATATATAGGAGCAAAGGCACTTGTAACCGGAGAATCTTTTGCTCAGGTTGCGTCGCAGACTTTGAATAATCTGGTTGTCATAGATGCGGTGACTGATATGCCGATTTTTAGACCGTTTATCGGGACTGACAAAGCTGATATTATTGCTGAATCTAAAGTGATTGGAACTCACGATATCTCTGCTTTGCCTTGTACTGATACTTGTACTTTGTTTAGCCCAAAAGCCCCCGAGATTGCCGCGAAACTACACGACGTCCTCGCTGTTGAGAAAGATATTCCTTTCAAGGAGCTATGTGACGAAGCTTTTAGCGGAAGAGAAATTTTTAAGTTTGAGTAAGTGTAATAGTGTTAACCAGTTTAAGCTGAAGGTTATTTCATTTTTTTCTCTCTTAATTCGCGATTGAAACTGATTGCAAACCTATGTGCTTCGTCTCTGAGGCGTTGGATCAATTTCAAAGTGTTATCTGTTTTGTCGAGTTTGATTGGAGTTTTTGAATTTGGCAGAAAAATTTCTTCTTCTTGTTTCGCCAAGGAAATAATCGGGGTTTTGAGATTGAATTTTTTCATTATTTCCACTGCGGAACTTAGTTGCCCTTTTCCTCCGTCGATTATTATTAAATCAGGTTTACTTTCAAAAGATTTGTCGCGTAGGCGTGTGCGATCGTATGCGTACCAAAGAGTTTGTTCTTGAGGTTTCACGTCTTTTTGTGCGTATTCTTGTGCGCAGTCGATTTTTTTCAAGGATTCTTCTATTTCTTTTGGAATTTTTTGAATCTGAGAAAACCCAACTGCTTCGTAGTAATTAGCCAAAGACAGCTTACAATTGATATAAATTCTTTTTGTTTTTGCATGTTTTAATACATATTTCAGTAGTCGTTGTCCGAGTTTTTCTCCTCTGAATTTTTCATCTATTTCGAAACGCGAAATTCTTTCGTATTGTCCATGTTTTTTCAACATTAAATGTCCGCAGATTTTCCCTTTTTTCTCTATTAAATAATAGTTTTTGAAGTCTTTCCCGAGCTTTTCTTCGTCAACTTTTTTACCTTTTCTGATATCAAAATCGTCGTTAATTATACCGATGTGGTTTAGTCTTCTATCCAAAACTTCGGCGATGGATTTGAAATCATCGATATCCCCTTTTTTGAGTGTGCGAATCTTGAATCTTCTGTAGTCTGAATTTTTTGGGACGCCATTTTCGAAAACAATCATTGAACCTACTGTGTCCGTCCCGCTTAAATGAGAGATGTCGTAACATTCTATACGCTTCGGAAGTGATGGAAGGTTTAGAAGAGTTTTCAGATCTTCAAGGATGGCTTTTTTATCGTCTCCTTCCTCTTTCCAGCTCGCACGATTTCTCTCTGCGAAGACTTTTGCATTTTTGAGACTGAGTTCAAGTAAGCGATTTTTCTGTCCTTTTTGAGGAATTAAAATTTTAATTTTTCGACCTTTTTCTTCAGATAAATAATCTTGTAATTCGTTTTGATCCGGGAATTCGTGCGGAATCAGTATTTCTTTTGGAATGTTAGTAGTTTTTTCATAGTATTGTTCCAGAAATGCTCTTAAAACCTCGGCTTTGGCGTCTTCGTCTTCTTCCGTTACAGATGTTGCTTGTACAGCGAAATTCTCCTGATTGATAAGTTTACCTCCGCGAACTTGGAATAAATTAAAAAATGCTTTTCCTGATTCAAGTACGTAGTTGAAAACATCTTTGTCTTCTTGGTTTGGGTCGGAAATGCTTTGTTTTTCTAGGATACTTTCGATGCTTTTCAATGTATCACGAAGACGTGCCGCTTTCTCAAATTCTTTGTTTGCCGCCAAGTCCATCATTTGTTTTTTGATATTTTTTATAATTTCTTCATGATGTCCTTCAAAAAACCTTTTAATGTTTTCTATCGATTCGTTGTATTCCTCTTTTGATATATTCGCGACACAGGGAGCGGAACAGCGTTTTATGTAATAATCGAGACATGGGTATTTGATCGTTTCGTGTGTGACTTTTACAGATTTGTTTGGATGTGTGTTGATTGCCGTTTCTTTTGTCGTTCGTGATGTTTGAGGCGCTTGTTGTAGCGTGGTTATTTCTTCAATATCTAGGTTGCAATGTCGGAAGTGAAAGACTTTTTTTAACATTTGAAATGTTTTTTCAACTTTCATTTTCGAAGTTTTTGGACCGTAATACGTGGCTTTTCTGTCGTCAATTTTGCGGACGATTTGTATGCGCGGAAAGTCTTCTTTCGTGATCTTTATATAGACGTAATTCTTGTCGTCTTTGAGGAGGATGTTGTACTTCGGTTTGAGTTCCTTTATAAGGTTTAATTCAAGTATAAGAGCTTCCAGTTCGCTATTTACCACGGTGTAGGAGATGTCGTCGATGTTTTCAACTAGTTTTTGTGTGCGAGTTGAAAGTGTTTTGGTTTTTTGGAAGTATGAAGTGACTCTTTTTTTTAAATTTTTAGCTTTTCCAACATAAATTACTCTTCCTTCTGTATCCAGCATTTTATATATGCCTGGTTTGCTTGGGAGATTTTTTAATATTGTTTTAATTTTTTGCTTTGTTTCGCTCATAGTTGAGATTATATTTAAATTAATGATTAAAATCGATGAAAAAAATTTTGAAGAGATTAAAAAATGGGCTTTTTTAATGAATTGTGTTCCATTCTTGCGCGGGAGTTTCGTGTGTAATAGCTACGCAATGGGAACCGCTGATGAGAAGAGCGATATTGATTTATTTGTCGTGACAAAGCGCAATAGACTTTATACCGCGAGGTTTTTTATGAATCTTTTGTTTAGAATTTTCCGAATACGAACTTATGGTGATGATGTTGCTGGCAAGTTTTGTTTAAGTTTTTTCGCTGACGAGGATAATTTAAATTTTACATCGATCGCGAAGAAAAAAGATTTTTACTTAGCTTATTGGATCTATACTCTGAAGCCAATTATTAATGGTAATATTTCTGGCAAACCTGTTTCTGATCAAATTATTAATAAAAACTTTTGGGCGAGAGACTTGCTTGGTATGACTAATTTGGATGAGGTAAACAAGCAGTTGGATTTAACTTTTGCGAAAGATCGTTTCTTCTTTAGTAATATTTTAAAAAAGGTTTTCGAAATACTTTCTATTGTTTTGGCAGGTGCTTTTTTTGAATCTGTATTACGCAGAATACAGATTGGTAAAATTAAAAAAAGACTGAAAAAATATAAATTGGTTACCGAAAATGTTTTATTAAAAAAAGGAGTCTTGAAATTACACGAAAATGATCGAAGGGTTATGTTCCGAGATGCTTATATTGAGAAATACGGAAGCAAATTCAATGAAGATAATTTTATCGCTCTTTTGGAGAGTTTTCGCGGAAAGTAAGACTTATCGGCGTGCCGTGAAATCCAAATTCTTTGCGCATCTCGTTTTCGATGTAGCGTTTGTACGAGAAATGCAGGCCTTTTGCATTTTTGAAGAATAAATAAAACTTTGGAGGATTGATACTGACCTGATTTGCGTAGAAAAATTTGCATTTTAGTATTCCTGATGAGGCTGGAACACTTTTCATAATCGTTTTCTGCATAAATGCATTGAGACGAGATGTTGGGATCTGGATTTCTCTGTTTTTTGCCACCTCTATTATCGAATCCATAATCTGAAAAATATTCTTTTTATTCTTTGCGGATATAAAATGTAGAGGAGCCCAAGGAATGAAATCACATTTATATGACAAAATTCTTTGTATGTTTTCTTTTTGTTCTGTATCCGCTAAGTCCATTTTATTTATTCCGATAATTAAGCCTTTTCGACTCTCTGTCGCCATCTGAATCACGTGAAGGTCTTGTGCTGCGGCTACCTCTGTCGCATCCATTAAAACAATAACTATGTCCGATCGATCAATTGATTCTTGAGTACGGATAAAGCTGAAATTTTCAATCCCCTGTTCAATTTTTCCACGACGTCTGATCCCGGCGGTATCGACCAGAACGATCTTGTGGTCTTTGTATTCAATTTCCGTATCTGTAGAGTCACGCGTCGTTCCCGGGACGTCTGAAACTACCACTCTTTCTTCGCCGAGAAGACTGTTGAGTAGAGATGATTTTCCTACGTTTGGTCGACCTATTATTGAAACAAAAAGTTTTTTCTCATCAGTGTCTTGTTTGATTTTAATCTTTGGCTTCTTGATCTTTTTTACAAGTCTTTCAAGTTCTTCTTTTAAAGAATCTAATCCAATATTGTGAATTGCTG
>CAYURU010000062.1:0-5454 GCA_964447085.1 uncultured Candidatus Peribacteria bacterium
GAAGCGCCGAAGGCGTAACTGCGGCTTACTATGCGTTCAAATATGTACAAGGCGGTGCAAATTTCTAGCTAAGTCCCGGACTCTAGTAGTTTTCAATAAAGTTCAATAAGAATCGAACACCGATTCCTGTTGCGCCCTTTTGTTCGTATTTTTTCGGGTCGTGTGTGTAGGCTGTACCAGCTATATCAAGGTGAGTCCATTTTTGTTTATCATCCACGAACATCGCAACGAATGCTGCGCCTTTACTCGAACCTGCTAAGTGGGACGTACCAACATCTGCGTTACAATAATCCGCAACTTGAGATTTAATTTTTTCCAAATGATCTTTGTGGAGTGGCAATTCCCATAGCAGATCGCCAGTCTCTTGCCCGGCTTGTAGTAAACGGTTCCTGACATCAGCATCTTTTGTGAAAAACGCTGTATATCTATCTCCAAGCGCAACCATTGCGGCGCCGGTGAGAGTTGCAATATCTATCAAACACTCAGGTTTAAATTTCTTCTGTGCGTAGTACACTCCGTCTGCAAGAATGAGGCGCCCTTCCGCATCTGTGTTTTTTATTTCACAAGTTTTTCCATTTAACATTTTTATAACATCACTTGGTCTAAACGCTTTTCCATCGATCATATTTTCAGTTAACACCAACACTCCGACTACATTCTTTTTGATTTTTAATTCTTTTAATGCTGTAAAAATTCCAACAATTGCAGAAGCACCCGCTTTGTCAGAATGCATGTCTTCCATGTGATTGGATGGCTTCAAATTATATCCTCCTGAATCAAAAACTATTCCCTTACCAACTATAACAATAGGGCTTTCTGTTGGCTTTCCTCCATTGTATTCAATCGTTACAACTTTTGCCGGAGTGTGAGAACCTTGATTGACGGCCAACAAACCTCCCCATCCTTGTTTTTCCAATTCCGGTTTATTGAGAATTGACACTTTGTATCCATAATCGCTTTTTAATTGTTTTGCGACTGTCTCAAAATAATCTATATCGATTATGTTTGCCGGACCGTTAACCAAATCTTTTGTTATATTTGTGGCTTGCGCTACAACAAGCGCTTTTTCAATCGCTTTTCCCATTTCTTTGCCGTCTTTTTTGCTTACCAAAACTATGTCCTGCATAATCGTTTTTCTTTCCAAATCGTAATCCTCCCCTGTTTTATATTTTGAAATTCTATAATCTTTCAATGCAATTCCTTCGACTATTTCGTATGCATATAAATCCATTTCCGGAGCCATCAAAACTATAATATTGTTTTCTTTGTGATCCCTTGCCGCCATACACAAATCTGCCCCTATTTTTCTTGCGCGTTCACTGCTAAATTTTCCTTTTTTACCAATACCCATAAAAAGAACTTTTTCAGGCATGTTTTTTGAATCGACTGTGAAGTATTTTCTTTCTCCTCCCTTCCCTGACAATTCCTTTGAATCAAGCGCTTTTTTGAGAAGCAATTTTAATTCGTTGTTGTAATACTTTGGAGAAGAAGTTTCATCTTTGAAGTATGGGACTAAAAGTAGTCCTTTTTCCTTTTTCAACTCTTTTTGAATTTTGACGTTCATATTTAAAAAAATTTAAGAAATTTGTGTCCTTAAAATAACAGAAGTATATACTTTCTTACAAACCTTTTTTTGAAACGAATTTTTCTACTTCTACGAGAAGATTTTTAGCGTTTTCAAATGTAAGCTTATTCAAAGCTTCAGCATATGGAAGCCAATAATGATCTCTATGCTCAAAAGAAATAGTGACATCTTTTTCATTTGTCTTCCCTGCGAAAAACACAACTTCTTTGAAAGATGGGTGTCCTTTTTTGTTGTACGTGTAATGAACTAAATGACGGAATCCATCTATAAATTCAACCTCTTTTATTCCTGTTTCTTCTGTTAATTCGCGACGGGCTGTAACGTGTTCGTCATTTTCTTCGCCCGGTTCTACGTGTCCTTTTGGAAAATCTATGTGTCCACCCGGATAATGCAAAAGAAGGTAAAGACGCTCAACCTTATCACTACCCCCCGAATAATTTTCACGAAATAACACAACTCCACAAGATTTTTCATCAGGAGTTTTGTTTGTATCTAACTCTCTTTTTGATTCTGTCTTTATGTTTAACTCTGCCATGATTTATCTTTTAATGCGTTTTCTGCCGCCACGCTTTCGGCTTTTTGTTTACTTGAACCCTTGCCGGACGCTATCAATTTTCCGTTTATATAAACTCCAGCCTCGAAATGTTTGTCGTGGTCGGGACCTGCTTCAGAAAGAATATCGTATGTTGGGGTCACCTCAAATTGTTCTTGTACAAATTCTTGTAATACTGACTTTGGATCAGCAAAAAGATTTTTTTCTATAATTTCATCGAGTCTTGAAAGAATGTATTTATTTACAAACTTAGATGCTTCTTCAAATCCTTGATCCAAATAAATGGCTCCAATCACAGCCTCAACTGCGTTAGCTAAAATATAGTTTTTTTCTCTACCACCTGAATTTTCTTCCCCATTACTTAGATATAAATACTTACCAAGATTTAATTCTTTTGATACTTCAGCCAAGTGTCTTCCCTGCACCAATGCACTTCTCAAATTTGTGAGTTCTCCTTCGGGTTTATCCGGATGTTTATTAAATAAATATCTTGTGGCTATTAATTCCAAAACAGCATCGCCCAAAAACTCCAATCTTTCATTTGATTCAGGTATTTCTTTGCGATGTTCGTTCAAATAAGATCTATGAACGAATGCCTTATCTAAAATTGATTCGTCATTGAATTTTACTCCAATTTTTTTTATTAAATCACCGTATTTATTCATTTTCCCTTTTTTATTTTGCTATTCATAACAGAGCTTAATACTCCATTAATAAATTTGGAACTGTTTGTGTCTCCAAAATGCTTTGCTATTTCTACTGATTCATTGATCGCAACTACAGGCGGAACATCTTTCACATAAAGAATTTCATAAACGCCTATTTCCAAAATAGCACGATCAACAGGTGCTATCTTATCTATCGGCCATTGTGGAGCATTTTCCTGTATGATTTTTACTATTGTTCTTTTGTGTTTCAAGATTCCTGCTAGCATCTCGTAAGCAAAATCAGCGTTTTTAAGTTTCGGTGCGAACTCTTTTAATACGCGCTCCAAAATATCCTTCGCTGTGCCTCCTCTAAATTCATACGCGAATAGAGTCTGCATTACACACGTTCGTGCGAGATGCCTGTTACTTGCCATTAAATTAAGATTAAGCTTTTATCTTTGTAATTTTCTTCATCTCTTTCTCGATATTCAATACTTGTCTTCCTCTATATTTTCCGCATTTTTTGCAAGCTGTGTGGGCAACCATCATACTACCGCAAGAAGGACACTTTACTAGCGCTGCTATACCTGCCAAGCGTTTTCTTGTTTTTGTCTGAAAGCTCTGATACCTATTACGGCTCGAGCTTTGATTCATCTTCTTTTTGGGGGTTGGTTTCTTAGACATTCTAGTTTAAATTAATACCTTTACAGTGAGGAGAGCATACCGCAACTAATGGAAAATGCAAGATTATTTCCTGTCTGAGAAATTCTTCTATATCAACAGTGTGAGTTTTTGTATCTACATAGAAGAAATCAAACCCGTTATCGGAATGATCTCCCGTGATAAGAAATTGCATTTCCGTATATGGAATATCCACCACAAAATCAAATTTTTCCAAGCATTTTTCACAGGTTAGCTCAACTGTCGTTTTGAAATCTTTGATCGAGACATTATATTCATCTTCTATCTTCATTATCACAACTTTTCCTTCGATCGGACCTTTTGTATGTATATCAAACTTTGATAAATCAAGATCAACTCCATCTAAATTGTATGTAACTGAGGCGCCTGGCGCTTTGTTTGCTATCTCGTAAACATCAAATATCAGTCTTGGATTAGTCGTTGGACTTGGGTTAACTGTTTTTTTATCTTCTTTTTTAGGTGTTTTCCTACCCTCTTGTACAACTTTTTTGTTCATTTTTTAATATTTTTAGCGTCTGCCTGCCGAAATTGCTCGCAGAATATATAGAAATAGATTGAAGATGTCCAGATAAAGTTGAAGTGCAGCTTCTATAAACATATTTTCAGGATATCTTTTTAATTTTTGTATGTCGTACATCGTATATCCGGCAAACAAAATCACTCCAAACCAAGAATAAATCAGTTCCATAGTATTTCCCCACGGTATAAAAATTCCAATTATTCCGGTAATAATCATCCCTATAAGACTCATCATAAGAAATCCGCGCATCCCTATTAAATTTACTTTTGTAGTCCATCCAAAAATCGCCGCTGCACCAAACGTCAAAACCGTAGCCGCAAGCGCTCTGACTACGATCATCATTCCTGATTCCGCCGCTACCATAGCGATGATTGGGGCTGCTGTCATTCCGCTTATTAAAGCAAAAACAGCAAACATAACTTTGCCCAAAACTCTTTTTTGACTCCATAGTCTTGAAGTCAAAATTATTCCTAATTCAATAATAAAAAGCCCATAAAACATTCCCATCGAAAATGATGCCGTGGCAAATACAAATGTCAGCATTATGTATATTCCGATTATCGACATCGCGAGAGCAAGAGCAAAAAATATCATTACTTTCCCGAAAAATGTCACCGTATAGGACTTCCCCATTGTTGCTTCTGTGTTTTTTTGTCCAAACATATCTGTTGTGGTTAATTTTCAATTAATTTTTGAGCTGGTTTATTGTACTATAAAATCCGTTATGAATAAATACTTAAGTTGGGTCGAGATCAAAAAAGATGCTTTGGCTCACAATATAAAGGAATTCAAAAGGATTACCAGTCACTCGGATGGTTCTGAAAACACCAAACCCACGAGAATCGCGCCGTGTGTAAAATCAAACGCTTACGGCCACGGATTGGTAGAAACTTCCAAAATTTTTGTAGAAGCTGGCGCTGATTGGCTCACCGTAAATTCTTTGCGTGAGGCCGAGGAGCTACGCTCCGCCGGTATTGAAGTTCCGATTTATGTGATGGGATATACTTTGAAATCGGATTTGAAGAAGGCCTGGAAATTGAACGTAAGACTTATTGTTTACTCGCGTGAAACTATTGATGCCTTGGCTGAAATTGCCGAGAAATTTTCTAGTGAATTTTCTGAGCCTATCAATTTACATATAAAAGTGGAAACCGGTAATAATAGACAAGGTGTAAGAGAAGATGAGTTAGTTGATTTTGCCAAATATATTTTGGAAAAAGGTAAAGGAAAATTGGTAATTGAAGGACTTGCAACTCACTTCGCGAATATCGAAGATACCACTGACCATTCATATGCTTTTATGCAACTTGAGAGATTTAAGACAGCGTCTGAAATGCTTAAGCAGAACGGGATAAATGTACCGATTATGCACTGTGCGAATTCAGCGGCGACAATACTTTTCCCTGAGACTCATTTGGATATGTGTAGAATCGGGATTTCTTCATAT
>CAYURU010000063.1:0-5381 GCA_964447085.1 uncultured Candidatus Peribacteria bacterium
AGTCGCATAATCAATATGCTGTGCATCGCACCCGCCACATTTCCCGTAATAAGGACATCTTGGCTCTACTTTGTCTTTTGGTTCCGCAGTCATTTTGGCAAATTATTAATTACCTTCAAAAAGCCGCCGCATTATAGTTTAAACTTATACATAAGGCAAAACACCTTCCTGCGAAACTAAACAATTGAACCAAAAGTGATAGAATAAACAAGCTGTCTAACAGCACCTATCTTTTAACCTCATAAATATGATGGGATCTCTCTACAGTGATGCTCCTTGGGCATTACTAGGAATGCACCTACACATGGTGTTCGCAACAGCGATATTCGTAGGTCTAGTTTTCTTCTTCGTGTACGCAATTAAATTCATGAAAAAGGACGCATTAAAAAAATGGTTAATGTGGTTATTGATTGTTGGTTTAGTTGGCGCTCTTCTCACATGCGGATTAGGATGGAAAGGAATGAAAAAGATGAGAGACGACTTCGGCCCAAGATGGGGACAAACAACGGAAGTTCCAGCGCTACCAGCAACAACTAAGTAGTTAGACCTAAAAGGTTTACATTCAACTCTAAGAGCGGATCCGTTAAAAGACCCGCTCTTTTTTGATAATTACACTATCCGTAGAACAGATATTCAATAAATAATTATAGCAAAAACAGATAAAGAGCTTGACCATTTCATATTCCAGACGTAAACTTTGTACTAGCGTACTAGTACACTAGTACAAGAATTAAGAAAAAACAGAACGCCCCCTCTCTCTCCGTATTTTTCACTCACTCACTCACTCACTCACTCACTCACTCACTCACCCGTTCTTATCTTCTACCTCTCTCGCCCTTACTCTCACCACTACCAATCACAATGAAAAAAACAGACACAGAACCATCATTCGACTTAATTCGCCTCCTAAGAGACGGTCACGGTAGAATTGAATGTGAAAGTATATTAAAAGCCATACTCACTCCGAAAGAGTTAAAAGAAATTCAAAAAAGACTCGATGTTTTGGCAATGCTAACAAGTACAAATTTCACTCAAAGACAAATTGCAAAACACCTTAAAACAGGGATAGCCACAGTCACTCGCGGATCAGAAGTAGTCAAAGACCTTGAATCAAAAAACCCATCTTGGTGGAAAGACTTTAAGAGCTGGTAAAAGCGATTATTGTCACGTATAAAAACGTCAAAACGCAACCGGCTCACAAAGTCGGTTTTTTAATTTCACAAATTTAAATTCACAATTTATAACTAACAACTAACAATTAACAACAATCATTATGACAACTCAAAAACAATACGACATAACTCCTTCCAAACAAGGATATTTCGGTGAGTATGGAGGACAAATTCTGCCGCCACAGCTAGTAACCTTAATGAACGAAATTGCTGAAACATACGAGAAACTAAAGAACAATCCAAAATTCACAAACGAATTAAAATATTATCTCAAACACTATGTAGGGCGTCCGAGTCCAATATTTCACGCACGCAATCTTTCAAAAAAACATGGTGGCGCACAAATCTATCTAAAAAGAGAAGACTTAAATCACACCGGCGCCCACAAAATAAACCACACACTCGGCGAAGCCTTGATAGCAAAACATATGGGGAAGAAAAGACTCTTGGCAGAAACAGGCGCCGGACAACATGGAGTTGCGTTAGCGACAGCAGCCGCTTGTATGGGACTAGAATGTGAAATTCACATGGGGAAAAAAGACATAGAAAAACAGCAACCAAACGTATTACGCATGAAAATGCTTGGAGCAAATGTCGTTTCAGTTGAAACAGGTCGTCAGGACCTGAAAGAAGCAGTGGACAGCGCCTTCGGCGCTTTTGTACAAGACCCAATAAATACTTTTTTCGCAATAGGTTCTGTAGTTGGTCCACACCCATATCCAATGATAGTACGCGATTTCCAACGCATTGTCGGAGAGGAATCAAAACAACAATTCAAAGAACTCACAGGGCTTTCCCTACCAAATAATCTCGTAGCTTGCGTCGGAGGAGGGTCAAACGCAATTGGATTATTCTCGGCATTTTTGGAAGATGAAGAAGTTAATATGTATGGAGTCGAACCAAGCGGAAAATCACTCGCTCCAGGCGAACACGCCGCCACCCTTACGCTCGGGACACCAGGCAATCTACACGGAATGCACACGTACTTGTTACAAGATAATGAAGGAGAGCCAATTCCAGTTTATTCAATTGCATCAGGGCTCGATTATCCTGGAGTTGGACCACAACACAGCTTCCTAAAAGACATAACACGAGTCCAGTACGTCACAGCATCGGACAAAGAATGTTTGAACTCGTTTATGGAACTTACAAAAACAGAAGGAATTATTCCGGCCCTCGAGAGCGCACACGCAGTTGCATACGCGACTCACCTCGCAAGCACGCTCACTCCAGACCAGACGATCCTCATCAACCTCTCGGGCCGTGGCGACAAAGATATCGACTTCGTCGCAGAGCAACTCAATCTTTGAACAACAAAATCAATAAAAAGGCCTGCCCAAAAAGTGGGCCTTTTACTATTCCCTATCTCAAATTTTCAATTGCAGATTTGTAATCTTTGGAGCCAAAAACGTAGCTACCAGCAACCAAAACGGTTGCACCGTTTTCAGCAGAAATTTTTGCAGTTTCAGCATTTATACCCCCATCAATTTCAATTTCAAAATCCAAATCACCGCCATTTTCTATAGAACCAATATTTAATTTTTCACGAAGCCATTTCACTTTACCCATCATATCTGGCATAAATTTTTGTCCGCCAAACCCAGGCTCAACAGTCATAATCAAAACCATATCAGCATACTTCAAAATATCTTCATATTTTTCAATCGCAGTACCAGGCTTCACAGAAAATCCAGACTTGATCCCACGTGACCTAATTGAATCCAAAACTCCTATTAAATCCTCACACGCCTCAGCATGAACAACGATGTAATCGTTAGACGCATCCCTTTCGTTTTTCACCATTGCATCCGCAAAAGATCCAATATACTTTTCCGGATTTTCGATCATTAAATGCACGTCCAAAGGTGCTTTTACAAATTCAGCCAAACTCACAACAACGGGAACTCCAATTGAAATATTCGGAACAAAATGTCCGTCCATCACGTCCACATGAATCATTTCAGCGCCAGCATCCAAAACGCTTTCAACTTCTTCTCGAAGTTTTCCGAAATCAGCTGACAATATTGATGGTGCAATTTTCATGGATATCTACGCCCGGGCATCATATGCGCCTGAACTGAAGCCCGGACTTAACTTCAGCTCGCCAAATCTATCCAATCTTCCCCACTCTCCTGACATGTCTTTCCTCATTCTCAAAATCGGTAGTCATAAATTTATCAACAATTTTCTTAGCCATTTCAATCTCGCAAGTTCGTCCACCCAACGTAACCACGTTCGCATCATTATGCCTTCGAGACATCTCGGCCATATGTTCATCAGTAGCCACAGTCGCACGAATTCCAGGAATTTTATTCGCAGCTATTTGCATACCAATTCCAGTCCCGCAAACCAAAACTCCGCGCGCCCCAGGATTCTCTGAAACTTTTTCACAAACCTCACGAGCGATATCTGGATAATCAACTGAATCCATAGAAAAACATCCAAGATCGGTCACGTCATGTCCACCCGCAACCAAATGTTCTTTCAAAGAACCTTTCATTTCATATCCTCCATGATCTGATCCTATATAAATTTGCATAATTTTGTTGTTAAGAATACTAGAGTCCGGACTCTACTATAATTCCTTCGTCACGGACTTATCATCGTGAACATTTTTAATAATACTTGCCAAAATTGGAGCCACAGACAAAACTTTTAAACCTTTAAATTGCTTTTCTTTCGATACAGGAATCGTATCGCTAACAACAACCTCTTTGAATCCAGCCGCCGCCAACCTTTCAGTGGCAGGATTAGAAAAAACAGCATGTGTCGCAGCCAAATAAATATCTTTATTAGCACCGTTTTTCTTCAAAGCTTCAACGGCCGCAGTCACACTTCCAGCAGTATCAATCATATCGTCATAAAGCACGCATGTTTTACCCGCAACGTCTCCAACCAAATTCATTACTTCAGCTTTATTATGACCCGGTCTTTGTTTATGAATAATTGCAAGTTCCGCCCCAAGAGCATCAGCAAATTTCTTCGCTTCCTTCGCTCCGCCCGCATCAGGAGAAACAACAACTAAATTTTTCAATTTTTTACTCAAGAAATAATCAACAAATATTTTTTTCACATGTAAATTATCAATTGGGAAGTTGAAAAATCCTTGTTCTTGATCGCTATGTAAATGAATTGTAATCACATGATCCGCACCAGCCGCTTCAATTAAATTTGCCACCAATTTCGCGCTAATCGGTTCACGATAAACAGCAACACGATCCTGTCTCGCATACGCATAATGCGGAATAACAACGTGAACTCTCGCAGCAAAAGATCTCTTCAAACTGTCGATCATTATAAAAAGCTCCATCAAATCCTGATTCACATCCGCGGTCGAAGTTTGAATAATAAACACATCTGCACCACGCACGCTTTCTTCCACGCGAGCGTATATCTCTCCGCACGCGAAACGCTTCAAAATCATAGGCGAAACCGTAACTCCCAATTTTTTTGCAATTGCTTTAGCTAACTCAGGATGGGAAGATCCCGAGAAGATTTTCAACGAAGTTTGATGTTTCATAGAGTAGGTTTTAACATTCTTTTCGAGAAATCACTTTAACATCTATCAAGATAATTCGCAAACAAAGTTGACATCTTAAAACAACAATGTTGCTACACGCTTAAATAAGCCAACTCAACACCCTACGCGAACCTCTCAGGCTCAACATAATCCCCCATCTCAGCTTGAGTCTTGAGTAATCTCGCTTTGAAATCACCGAAAACTTCAAACATTCTTTGTGGTGTATTTTTGACCTGTTCTCTGTAAATTTTTTCTAATCTTTCAATTTTCCTCAAAAGCTCAGGGATTCTTAATTTAAAGAGTTCATTGTATAAATCTTTAGTCAAATCTTTTCCCAAAACTTCTTTAAATAATTTGGCCAAATCTTCATACTTAGGAATAAATCCACTAGGAGTTTCTATTGCATCAACATCTCCATGAGCTCTTAACTCCATCCATTTATACCAAACTTTTTTATCATTTTTATCAGTCAAAAATTTACCAGCAAATTCCCCAGCAGTTCCTTTTAAAAAGTAATTAACAGAATAAACTCCAGGAGCAGAATCACCAAGCTTAGCACCAAATTTCAAATTAGCATTCACATAATCACCGATAGAAATAGACAAGAAATCCAAGTTCGACATAGGATTAAATTCACGAACTCCTTCGGCTCCAAGAGTCGCCGCAGTAGTCTCGGATTCAATAGACGC
>CAYURU010000064.1:0-5260 GCA_964447085.1 uncultured Candidatus Peribacteria bacterium
TCTTCGCTCTCTTGTGTAGATATTTAATTTCTTTTTCAATTTCACGTCTTACTTCCGTGGCCATAACTTCTTTTGTTGGAGCCTTTTGAAGTAATTGAGCCTTGATCTGAGCAGGTGTCATTTTAGCTTTACCTTTTGTCTTAACAGCATCACCTTTTTGTTCAGATTGCTCACGCATTACTTCTGATACTTCGCTCGCAACTTCAGCGGATTCAGCAACATCGACAAACTCAGCAGCTTTTACGCCTGCCTCAAAACTTTGCTTCGGAATGTTATGTGCCTCAGGCTTTCTCAGGTTATTCGGAGAACTCGATGCTTTCTGAGTCTCGGGAGAGAAAGATTCTGAAGCGTTTTTTATCTGATCTGCCACGGTATAATTATAGAGGAAAACAGGAGTAAAGTCAATTAACAGGAAGCAAAGAAGCCGAGCAAAAGACGTTAAAAGACATCGAATTAATGATGAATTTGAAAAATTTATAAGGATAAGATAAACTCCGGGCTATGCAGAAAGAATTAGATAAAGCATACGAGGCCAAGAAATACGAAGATGCCATTTATAAAAAATGGGAATCTTCCGGCGCGTTCACTCCCGAAGTTCCGAACGGCGCAAAAAGCGAAGGTTCAAAAAAACCTTTTGTGATTTCGATGCCACCTCCAAATGCGACCGGACAGTTACACTTGGGACACGCGATTATGCTCGCTCTACAAGATATAATGACGAGATATCACAGGATGAAGGGTGATGCGACTCTTTGGCTTCCGGGAACCGATCACGCAGCGATAGCCACACAAAATAAAGTGGAAAAATTGCTCGCGGAGAAAGGGATTTCAAGACATGATCTCGGCCGTGAAAAATTTCTCAGTGAAGTAAAAGCGTTTGTAAAAGATTCTCGCGCAACAATTAAGAATCAAGTTCGTAAAATGGGGTCTTCTTGCGATTGGACTCGAGAAAAATACACATTGGACGACGGCCTTTCAGTTGCCGTAAATACGATTTTCAAGATGATGTACGACGACGGATTGATATATCGAGGTGATCGTATAGTGAATTGGTGCCCAAGATGTCATTCGACTCTCGCGGATGACGAGGTTGACCACAAGGATCAGACTGCGAAATTTTATACATTCAAATATTCAAAAGATTTTCCGATTTCAATCTCGACAACTCGTCCCGAAACGAAACTTGGCGACACAGCTATCGCAGTAAATCCAACTGATAAAAGATATAAGAAATTTATAGGCAAAACATTCACAGTCGATAATTTCGTAGACGGAAGATCATTGGAAATACAAGTGATAGGGGATCCTGAAGTCGATGCAAAATTTGGAACCGGCGCAGTCGGCGTCACACCGGCTCACAGTTTGGTGGATTATGAAATGGGACAAAGACACAAATTAAAATTGATAAAAGTTATAGATGAGGACGGAATGATGGAGTTGAAAGGTCACGAGAAAATGACCGCAATCAAGGCTCGAAAAATAGTTGTAAATTATTTAGATGAAAATGGTCTGCTTGAGAAAGAAGAAGAAATTCCAAACAGTCTTTCAATCTGTTATCGCTGTGGGACTCCGATCGAACCACTTACTTCAAAACAGTGGTTTATCGATGTGAATAAAAAAGTAAAAAGACTTAATAATAAATCTCTAAAAGAAATTTCGCTCGAAGTTGTGAAAGACGGTTCAATAGAAATAATTCCGTCTCGTTTTACGAAAATTTATTATCACTGGATGGAAAACCTACGCGACTGGTGTATTTCAAGACAGATTTGGTGGGGACACAGAATTCCTGTTTGGTACTGTGCGGAATGTGGAGAGATAGAAGTCGGCGCTGAACACCCAACAAAATGTAAAAAATGTGGAAACACTAAATTCAAACAAGACGAGGACACTCTCGACACTTGGTTCTCTTCCGGCCTTTGGACGTTTTCGACACTTGGTTGGCCTGAGAAGACAAAAGATTTCGAGTTTTTTCACCCTACAAGCGTAATGGAAACCGGTTACGATATCTTATTTTTCTGGGTTGCGCGGATGATCCTGATGACGACATATGCTACAGGAGAAATCCCATTCAAAACAGTTTATCTCCACGGACTCGTTCGCGACAAAAATGGCGAAAAAATGAGTAAATCAAAACCGGAAACTTGCATCGATCCGCTCGAAATGATCGATAAATATGGCACAGACGCGCTTCGCTTAAGTATGGTGATCGGAGGAAGCGCAGGAAACGACATTAGACTCTACGAAGAAAAAATCGCCGGCTATAGAAACTTCATAAACAAGATTTGGAACTCTTCTCGATTCGTATTAATGAATCTAGACGAACCGGGAAGTAAGGAGCTTTCCATTGCGGACAAATGGATCCTATCGAGATTGAATAAAGTAATAAAAGAATCAACTTCTCAAATTGAGAAATTTAATTTTTCGGAAGCAGGTACTTTGATTTACGACTTCTTTTGGTCAGATTTCTGCGATTGGTATTTGGAAATTTCAAAAGGAGAATTGAAGAATCCTGAGACGTTAATGTTTGTTCTTGAAACAGTATTGAAACTTCTCCATCCATTTACACCTTTTGTCACAGAAGTAATCTGGGGAGAATTAGACAAGAAAACCTTGCTTATCAATGAACCTTGGCCAAAAGCTGACAAGAAACACGAATTTCCAAAAGAAGAATCAGAAATGCAACGCGTGATCGATGTGATTTCTGAGATTAGAAAAATTCGCGCTGAATACAAAGTCGATGCTGGTAAAAAAATTACAGCGATTATTTACACGAAATTTCACAAAGAATTTGAATCTTTATCAGCTCCGATAATCAAATTAGCACGCCTTGAAAAGCTCGCAATAAAGCCATTAACAGAGAAAATAAAACAAGAGAATTCGAAATCACTATTCCTTCCGTATACAGAAATTTATCTTCCATTAGCCGGAATGCTAGATTTGGATAAAGAAAAAATTCGTATAAAAAAAGAAATTGAGAAACTAGAAAAAGACGTCACTATCTTGAGTACAAAACTTTCAAATCCGGGGTTCGTAAACAACGCTCCAAAAGCGGTTGTTGAAAAAGAAACGATTCTTCTCCAAGAAAACGAGGAAAAATTAAAGAAACTCAAAGAAGAACAAAAAGCTTTAAGTTAACAAACCCGCTCTTTCAAAAAATCCATTTTTCAGGTATAATGAAAGGATGGATGAAGCATTTGAAATACAACTCAAACGGAATATAGAAACCATGGTCGCTGATGGGAAGTTTGGCGAAGCTTTTGAGGAATGTACGAAAATTCTCGATAAATCACCTGGAAATCCGTTATTTATAAATTTAAAAAAGAGCATTGAGGCAAAAATGCAGGAACTAAATAAGGAGAAAATAAGTGTTGGAGCAAAAGAAGCTAAAAAATTGTTTAAAGCGAAAGATATAGTAGGTGCACTTAAAAAAATAAGAGAACTTTTAATATTAGCTCCGAATGATTCAACTCTTATAAGACTTCACGGGAAATTTCAAGAAAGATATAAAAAAGAAATGGATAAAAACGAAAAAGAATTCGTCAGTACAAAAGAAGGGGAATTTAAAAAATTATTAGAAGCGGAATCGTATTCGATTCTTCTCCAAGAGATTGATCAATTGGAAAGTTCGTATATGGGGAACAAGGATGTAATGTCATTAGCAACTCGTGCTCGTGAAGCTCTCATTCAAAAGGAATTGTCTAATAAAAAAGAACTTCTTCTATCTGTAAAATTCGGCGAGATTTTTGACTTTATTAATGATCTTAAAAATATTAAAAAAGATTCAAAAGCTTTATTGGATTTGGAGGCGGTGATGAAGAAACGACAAGCCGGAACAGCTATGCGAACAATAGGGGATTTCGTTTATTCGGGAGTGAATGATTTGGGCACTCTTATGAAATTAAAAAAATATAACGAAGCGGTTCAAGTATCAGAAGAATTATTGGAAATTAATCCAGGCGATGAAAAAATAAGAAGCATTTACAAAGACGCAAAAAGAAAATCTTTTGCTGCATTAAAAGAAGAATACAAAGCAAACAAAGACAACTTCGTCAGACTATAAATTTCGCGCCAACCAGTAAAAACTCAGCGAGTCTTCCTTGTAAAATAAATCTTACTTGGTAAGTTTGTATCTCTTTCTACCGATTCTCTCGAATTTCTCGCTATTCTTGAGAGCCAAAACGATTGTGATTTCTTTCACCTGTCTGTTTTTCAATACATTCTTGATGATGTCATCTTGAGACATTTCGCCCTTTTCCTTAAGTAGTTTTTCAATAACATCAGCAACCGTGCCTTTCTCATAACCCCACTCTTTCAGAGCGTAAATACCTCTTCCAATTAAGACGAATTGAGGGTGGCGAATTAATTCATTGTGAACGGCTTGAACATTAACTCTCTTGTTGTCGAAACTCTTAGAAGAAATTCTCTCAGCGATTTCAACGAAATGCATTGGTGATTTCTCGGACCTGAGAATAAATAAAATTTTATCTCTCAGAGTTCTTGGGTGAATATGTCTCCACTCATAAAGTCCGACTTTATCATTATCAACAACCTTCAATCTCTTGTCGATTTCCATCAATGCCTTGAATGATTTCTCTCCAAGATTGAAGTCCTTCAAAACCTTATCAAAATCTCTTTCTAATCTAGAAATTGGCTTGATATCGCCATATTTTCTCAATTGATTTACAACTTTGTGAGAAGTGCTTCTTAGCGAATAATCGGATAAACTTTTTACTTTGATGTATGGGTGGAAGTCGATCGTATTTCCAATACATTCTAAATTATCGTGTAAGTGCAAAGCGAGTCTGATTGCATTTGAATCAACCTTAACATCAGTTTGAGGATTCATTACGCTCATAATTCTATTTACCAAAATTTCCTCTTTTACGAGCCCTCCGTTTTCTTTGATCAAAAGATCTGAGAAAGAGTGAATGTTTGTAAGTGCGGTATTAAACACATTTCTTCTCATTTTAGCTAACGCGTTTTTTTCAATTTGGCGAATACGCTCTCTAGTCACAGAAAATTCTTTCCCGATTTCTTCCAAAGTGTGTTTACGTGAGCCATCTAAATTGAATCTCTTTACAACAACAATTTTCTCTTTATCAGAAAGAAGCAGTAGCAAGTTTTGAACTATAGAATCAAGATCGGTCAACGTAGAAGACAAAGTTGTGTCCATAGGAATTTAGGGTAAGGGGTTTTATTACGATTCGAATTATAAAAACACTTTGCCTATTTGGCAAAAAAAATGTCTTGTTTGATTTTA